>JBAVCA010000040.1:0-3314 GCA_049586475.1 Nocardioides sp. | reverse complement strand
CGGCTGCTCGACATACTGGCGGGCACCCTCCCCGCAGTGACACTCAATCTGGGCTGGGCGGCACCCCGATCACAGCCGCGACCCGAAAACACCTTCGGCGCAAGAATTGTTTTCGACTCGCCCGCATCCTTCGTGGACGTTCCCGCCAACATCCTGGGCACGCCTTGCCGGTTCTCCGACCCGGTGGCCTACCGCTTGGCCATCAACGAGCTGCGGCGCACCCTGGACCGACGCAGCACTCCCAACAGCTTCACCGAACATGTGAGGCGCTTGCTCGAGCAGGACCCAGGACGCCACCGCGGCTGCGAGGTGGCGAGACTGCTTTCCGTGTCTCCCAGCACCATGAAACGGCGACTGAACGCAGAAGGGACGACGTTTCGTGACGTCCGTCAGTCGTTGCTACGCGAGCGTGCGATCCTGCGGCTGCTCGACCGCTCGATGTCCGTCAGCCAGATCGCTGCAGACCTCGGCTACGGAGACCTCACGAACTTCTCACACGCCTTCAAGCGCTGGACCGGGCAGTCCCCCAGCGAGTTCCGGAACGTCGGCGGCCTCGGACGGGACGAGTAAGAGCTGGCAGTGCCAGTAAATTGGCGGGGATCCGATGATTTGCGCCGTCCCTCCGAGCACACCCGGGGATGATGAGTCCGCACCGCGACGAACCGGCGACTTCGGGGATCGCGGCGCCGTCCCGGTCCCACTCCAGTCATCTTCCAGTCATCGCGGCCGGCCCCGGTCCAATAGGCGAGGCAGAGGTCGTGGTGTGGCGGAAGGTGAGCACTGTCCTCCTACGGTCAGAACTTTCTCATTCCACCTCGCGAGGAGCTCATTCAGAACGGTCGCGGCCGCTCACCCGGCTCGTGCTCTTGGAGGGCAGAACTGTCCCGTCCGGTTGAGGCAGGCTCCGGCCTTGTCCCCCTCCAGCCAGCAGGGCGTCGAAAGTGCCGCCCATCAGGCGCCAGTCGCGCCGGGCGAGCGTGGCGCCAAGCCGTCCAGGAGGAGCCGGGCGACGCCGTTGGCGATGGCGTCCATCTCCCGATGGGCGCCCATGATGGCCTCCATTAGGCCGGCGATCGTGACGGTCCCGAAGATCATGACTGCCTCTGACATGGGGTCCTCGGCCCGGCGCAGGGAACCATCCTCAGCCCCTTCGCGTAGGAGTTTCTCAACCGGCTCGTAGAAGGCTGCACTGAGTGCCGCTGCGAGTTCGGGTAGGCGGGTGGCTCGACCGAGATCGCCGACCAAAGCCCGGCACGAGGCAGGGTTACGGAGCATCACACCCAATTGAGCGCGGACGACACCGGCCAGGCGTTCGCTGGCCCGTCCCTCAGCACTCACGGCTACGGCAACATCGCCGGCGATTGCTGTCAGAAGGTCCTTGAGCAAGAACGCGAGGATCTCCTCCTTGCCGGTGAAGTAGTAATACAAGGTCGCCTTGGGCACACCGCTGGCCTCGGCTATGTCGTCGATCTTGGTGTTGTCTAACCCTTGATCGGCAATGAGCTCGGCCGCTCCGTAGAGCTTGGTCGCGAGCTGCACCGGCAGTTCCCTCATTGACCCTCCTGGAAGTCGAGGTCAGCCTAGCGTTCCATGCTAAGAGTTTGTACTCTCCGTACAGCACTGTGGCGAGAGGCATGAGATGGGGTTTGGTCAAACCCGGTCGTCATAACAAGCATCTTCGGCCCGATCGGGCCACCTGGCCTCGACCTCGACCTCGACCTCATCCTGTGTTGTACTGATAGTCCAAACTCTCAGTCCAGACGATTGGTGTTGAGCCGTGGGACGTGGTGTTCGGACCGGGATCGGTGGACCGGTGCGGTTTGTCCTCGGGTTGGGACACCGCTTTCCAGCGATCGTGGTGTTCGGCTGGGTGCTGGCCGCCGCGGCGCTCTCGCTGCTGGTGACCCCGCTGGGGGCGGTGGTGGAACGGAGCAGCACCGCGTTCCTGCCAGAGGACTCCCCGACTCTGAACGGGCTGCGGGTGATGGACAGCGCGTTCGGGTCTGGCACCACTCAGTCGTACGTGTTCGTGGTCATCACCGACGACGACGGCCTAGGCGTCGGTGACCGCCGCGTCTACGCCGACCTGGTGCGCACCCTCGAGGAGGAGCCGGCGCGGGTCTCGGAAGTCCAGGATTCCCTCGGCCAACCGCAGCTTCGGCGCTCGATGACCAGCAAGGACGGCCAGGCGACCTACCTGGTCGTCGGGCTCCGGTCCGCGGTCGGCTCGCCGGCCTCGGACGAGGACGTGAAGTGGGTCCGCTCGGTTGTCGAGGATCTCGATGCTCCATCCGGTACGGAGGTCTATGTCACCGGAGATCCGGCGATGATCTCCGACCTGACCACAGCCGTGAACGACGCCTCATTGAAGATCACGGCCGTGTCCCTGCTCCTGCTACTCGGCATCTTGTGGCTGGTCTACCGCCGGGTCGCAACCGTCCTGATCTCGCTGGTGACCATCGGCATCGCCTTGTTGTGCACCCGCGGTGCCCTGGCGTGGGCAGGTGAGCACGGGCTGGCACTCTCCACCTACACCGATGCGTTCGTCGTGGCCATCACCTTGGGGGCAGGGACCGACTACTGTGTCTTCCTCATTTCCCGCTTCCGTGAGGAGTACGGCAACGGCCTCGACCCCCTCGACGCGGTCGTTGAGTCGGTCTCCCGGGTCGGGCCCGCCCTGCTTGCCTCCGCGGCAACCGTCATCCTTGGCGCCATTTCGCTGGGCTTCACCGACCTGGCCATCTTCGCCACCACGGGCCCACCGATGGCGATCTGTGTCGCCGTCACCGTCGCGGTCAGCCTCACCTTTACCCCCGCTCTGATGCGCTGGTTCGGACCTCGCATCGGGCCCGCCCCGGCTACGCGAGCGGACTCGCGGTGGGCCCGCACCGGTCGGCTCGTGGGACGCCACCCGGCCCGGATCCTCGTCGCCGGTGTGACGGTGCTGGTCCTGCTGGCCCTCGCGCTGCCCACGATGCAGCTCTCCTACGATGAACGCGCCGCCCAGCCGCCCGACACCCCGAGCAACCTGGGACTGGCGGCGATGGCCGAGCACTTCCCGCCTAACCAGACGCTGCCTGACTACCTGCTCATCCGCTCCGACCACGACATGGCCAACACCCGCGACCTGGCCGTTCTGAACTCGATCAGCACGGCTGTGACCAAGGTCGACGGCGTCGACCAGGTCCGCAGCATCACCCAGCCAGCCGGCAAGCGGCTGAAACCCGCCTCCATCGCCAACCAGCTCGGGAGGCTCGCCAAGGGACTCGACAAGGCCGACCGCAAGCTGGAGTCCGCAGAGCCGGGCCTGGAGC
>JBAVCA010000039.1:0-2281 GCA_049586475.1 Nocardioides sp. | reverse complement strand
GAGCCCGAGGGCTCGCAACCTGTGGATGGCCTCGGCAGAGGTTGCCTTCACCGCGTCGGCAACCACGAGGACGCCGCGCGCAGCGCCGTCCCAGCCGACCGCGACCGCGGTGCCGCCGCTTTGTTGGGCGGCATCGATCGCGGCCGAGAGAGCCGTCGGGACGCTGTAGCCGGCCTCGGTCAACAGCCTCGGTCTGCCCACGAGCACCTCGTGAGCCTCGACCCGCCCGCGCACCCCGAGCCCTGCCAGGGCGGTGAATCCCTCCACCCGCGCCAGCCCTGCACCGTCGACCAATCGCTCGCGGGCGGCCACAGCGATGGCCCGGGCGATGGGGTGCTCAGAGGAGTCCTCGAGCGCGCCCGCCCGGAGCAGCACGACGTCCTCGTCCTCCCCCGGCGCCACGAGAACGTCGCGCAACGACATCTGACCAGTGGTCACGGTCCCGGTCTTGTCGAGCAGCACCACCTCGATGGCGCGGGTCTGCTCCAGCACCTCGGGACCTTTGATCAAGATGCCGAGCTGCGCGCCGCGCCCGGTCCCCACCATCAGCGCGACCGGTGTGGCGAGGCCGAGGGCGCAAGGGCAGGCGATGATCAGCACCGCGATCGCAGCGGTGAACGCTGCCGTCATGTCGTCCGACAGCACCAGCCACCCGGTGAACGTCGCTGCGGCGAGGCCGATCACGGCCGGCACGAAGATCGCGGAGATCCGATCAGCCAGCCGTTGGGCCGCCGCCTTCCCGGTCTGGGCCTGCTCGACCAGCCTGGCCATCTGAGCCAGCTGGGTGTCCGAACCGACGCGGGTAGCCCGCACCAGCAACCGTCCGCCCGCGTTGATCGTGGCTCCAGTGACCTGGTCACCCACGCCCACCTCGACCGGGAGCGACTCGCCGGTCAGCAGGGAGGCGTCGATCGCCGAGGCGCCCTCGACCACCTCACCGTCGGTGGCGATCTTCTCCCCTGGCCGGACCAGGAAGAGCTCCCCCACGTCGAGGTGCTCGACCGGGATCCGGGACTCGACGCCGTCGCGCAACACCGCGACATCACGGGCTCCGAGGTCGAGCAAGGCGTGCAACGCTGCGCCGGCTCGCCCCTTCGCGCGCTTCTCGAGGTAGCGGCCGATGAGCAGGAAGCTCGTGACGCCCGCGGCGGCCTCGAGGTAGAGGTTGCCGGCTCCCTCACCCCGGCTGCCCCAGTCGAGGGTGAGCTCGAAGGAATGCCTCATCCCGATCTCCCCAGCAGTCCCGAAGATGAGGGCGTAGAGCGACCAGCCGAATGCTGCCAGGGTGCCCATCGAGACGAGGGTGTCCATGGTCGTCGCGCCATGACGCAGGTTGGTCCAGGCTGCTCGGTGGAACGGGAGCCCTCCCCACACGACCACCGGCGTGGCCAGGACCAGCGAGAGCCACTGCCATCCGTCGACCTGGAGCGCCGGGACCATGGCCATCGCGATGACCGGGATGCTGAGCACAGCCGACACGAACGTGCGGGTCCGCAGGGACACCCCTTCGTCCTCGGGAGCCTGCTCGATCCTGGTCGGGAGGGCGGCAGCGTAGCCGGCGGCCTCCACGGTGGCGATCAGAATCTCGGTGCTCACCGACGGGTCATGGCTCACGCTGGCTCTCGCGGTCGCGTAGTTGACGCTGGCGGTCACCCCGTCGAGCCTGTTGAGCTTGCGCTGGACGCGGTTGGCGCACGACGCGCAGGTCATGCCGCTGATGGCGAGGTCGACCTCATGTGTGGTCGGGGTGCCGGTGCCGGTCTCGGGGCCGCTCATGCCAGCTGATACCCGGCTTCCTCGACTGCCGTGCGAACGGCGCCGTCGGTGAGCGGCTCCTCGCTGGTCACCGAGAGCGAGCCGGCGGCGAGGTCGACGGACACGTCGGTGACGCCGGCGACCTCGAGCACCTCCTCGGTCACCGAGGAGACGCAGTGCTCGCAGGTCATTCCGGTCACGGTGTAGGTCTGGGTCGTGGTCACGAGGATCTCCTCTGTCAGGGTGGTCAGGAACGGACGAGGCGGGCGATCGCCTCGGATGCCTCGCGCAGCTTGATCTCAGCCTGCGGCCCGCCTGCGCGGGCGGCGTCGAGGACGCAGTGGCTCATGTGCTCCTCGACCAGCCCGAGCGCGACGGCCTGCAGCGCCTTGGTCACGGCGGAGACCTGGGTCAGGATGTCGATGCAGTACTTCTCGTCGTCGATCATCCGCTCGACGCCCTTCACCTGGCCCTCGATGCGCCGCATCCGCTTGAGGTAGTCGTCCTTGCGGGTCAGATAGCCCGG
>JBAVCA010000038.1:0-2787 GCA_049586475.1 Nocardioides sp. | reverse complement strand
TGTACCCCCGACCGGATTCGAACCGGCGCTACCGCCGTGAGAGGGCGGCGTGCTAGGCCGCTACACAACGGGGGCCTGAACAACCTGGCAGAGCCTAACCAACGCTTCGGCTCCGCCACAAATCGCGGGCACCGCTGTACATCGGGGCCTGCAACTCGCTGGGATACTAGGACTCGAACCTAGAATAACTGGACCAGAACCAGTCGTGTTGCCAATTACACCATATCCCAATGCTGTCACTTGATCAGTGACATCTGGCCCTCCTCCGACCGCCCGGAAGCGGTCTGGCGAACCGGTGGAAACCTTACACGCGCCGCACGGAGCCTTCCAAAACGCCTGGCTTCGTGCGGGTCTGCAGGCCCATCCGACGCGCTACGAAGATCGAGAGCACCACGAAGGTCGCCGACTTCACCACCGAGACCAGCACGTCGGACCACCCGCCACCGGTGGCGTTGAGGGCTTCGGTCATGTCGCTGAAGAACAGCGCGAAACCGAAGGCCAGCAGGTTGTTCAGCACGTGATAGGCGATGGCTGCTTCGAGGCCGCCGGTAGCGATCACCAGGACGCCCGCCACCACCCCGAACGCGAGGCGATCGAAGAACACCGGCGCACTCTGACCAGCTCCGTGTGCCAGAGCGAAGAGCAGCGCCGGGCCGATGACCGCCAGGTAGCGAGCGACCTGGGCATGGCGCACCAGACCGCCGAATGCCTGCGTCAGGTAGCCCCGGAACACGTACTCCTCCGCGACCGCTTGCAGCGGGGTCATCAGGACGATCACCAGCAGGAAGTCGCGGGTGAGGTCAGTCCAGTCATTGACGCCGCCCACGACGTCCTGGCTCTCGCTCGCCCCGGGCAGGAACGCCCCGAGCACGATCGCCAGCACCAGCGAGACAAGCGCCACGCCGAAGGAGGCGAGCAGCCATCTCCAGCGGATGCGAGGCGCCACGGAGGCCAACCAGCGCGGACGAACGCCGTGCAGGACCCGGGTGCAGAAGAACGCGATCGGGATCCCGAGGATCAGCACGGCGTTGAGGAACACCAGCACCAACGGCGTCACCTCGTCGGTGTTGGTCAGCGCGCTGATCCTGGCGCCGATCTCGTCGAGCTGGGTCCCGGTGAGCAGGAGCACCACCACCGAGCCCACCAGCACGACGACGGCCGCGACCACGAAGAACAGCAGGAGCGAGACGATGATCCCGCCTGCGTACCAGCCCCAGCCCTGACGGCCAGAGCGGTAGATCCGGTGGTACTCGACGCCGAGGAGGTCGGCGGCCGGTGCGGGTTGCGCCGGGTCGTACGGCGCTCCGGTCGGCGGCGGGTAGTAGGGGTGCGCCTGGTCTGTCATCTCTCAGCCCCTCAGCGCGCTCTGCAACCGAGACAGACTGCGCTCGCGCCCGAGCAGCTCCATCGACTCAAAGAGCGGCGGCGAGATCCGCTTACCGGTGATCGCCACCCGAACCGCTCCGTAGGCGACGCGGGGCTTGAGACCGCGCTCGTCGACCAGCGCGGTCTGCAGGGCGGTCTGGATGGCGTCCGTGGACCAGGTGGCGAGGTCGGCGACGGCGTCGTGGGATGCCTGGACGATCTCGAGCCCCGCCTCGTCGAGCAGCTTGGCAGCATCAGCCTCGTCGAGGGTGAAGGCGTCCTCGTCGACGAACAGGAAGCCCAGCATGTCCGGCGCCTCGGCGAGCTTGTTGATCCGCTCGGCCACCAGCGGCATCGCCAGCTCCAAGAGCTGGGCGTCGGCGTCCGAGACCGGGTCACCCACCACGCCGGCCTCCTTGAGGAACGGCAGCGCCCGGTGCGAGATCTCCTCGAGCGAGAGCAGTCGCATCTGCGAGGTGTTGATCGCATCGGCCTTCTTGAGGTCGAAGCGCGCCGGGTTCGGGTTGACGTCACCGATGTCGAAGGCGGCCACCATCTCCTCGAGCGAGAAGATGTCGCGGTCACCCGAGATCGCCCAACCGAGCAGTGCGAGGTAGTTGAGCAGGCCCTCGGGGATGAACCCGGCGCGGCGGTAACCAAGCGCGTCGGCCTCCGGGTCTCGCTTGGAGAGCTTCTTGTTGCCCTGACCCATGACGTAGGGCAGGTGACCGAACTTCGGTGCGCCGGAACCGATCCCGACCTCGGCCAGGGCTGCGTACAGGGGGATCTGGCGTGGCGTGCTGGACAGGAGGTCCTCACCCCGCAGTACGTGGGTGATCTGCATCAGCGCGTCGTCCACCGGGTTCACCAGCGGGTAGAGCGGGTCACCGTTGGCACGTGCCAACGCATAGTCAGGCACGTCGCGGCTGTCGAACTTCACCTCTCCACGCACGAGGTCGTCGAAGACGATCGGACCGTCAGGCATGGTGAAGCGGGTGACTGCGGCGCGGCCCTCGGCCCCGAAGGCGGACTTCTGCTCGCTGGTGATCGTGCGGCAGAAACGGTCGTAGCCCTGGCGCTTGGAGCCTGCCGCCTGGTGGCGTGCCGTGACCTCATCGGTGGTGCAGTAGCAGGGGTAGGTGTAGCCGGCCTCGGTGAGACGGGCGAGCGCGTCGCGGTAGAGATCTCCGCGCTCCGACTGCCGGTAGGGGGCGAAGGGCCCGCCGACCCCCGGGCCCTCGTCCCAGTCCAGCCCGAGCCAGCCGAAGAGGTCGAGCAGGCCGGCGTACGACTCGTCGGTGTTACGAGCAGTGTCGGTGTCCTCGATCCGGAAGACGAAGGTTCCGCCGTGGTGGCGCGCGAACGCCCAGTTGAAAAGCGCCGTGCGGATCAGTCCGACGTGGGGGCTGCCGGTCGGGCTGG
>JBAVCA010000037.1:0-3335 GCA_049586475.1 Nocardioides sp. | reverse complement strand
GCTGCGCCGGGAGCCACCATTGTGATCAGTCCAAGATCAGCGATCGACCTCGTCGTGGTCGTGCTCGTCGTGCAGCCCGCCGCCGCCCGTGGTGCCGGAGACACCACCAACCGGTGCCGCGGGATCGATCAACGGGTGCTTGGCGAAGTTGCGCCGAGCAAAGGTCAGCGTGGCGTGCGCTGCCGCGTCCGCCATCTCATCGATGCCCTGACGGTTCACATTGTCGATCGTGTCGCACGCCAGGTGGTAGCACGAGTCGTAGGCAACGCCCGCTTGACCACCGTAGATGTCAGCCTCGTCGGCCGTCTTGATGCCCTCGGCGCCGGTGAACAGACCACCCGCGGGGATCCCCTGCTCGATGAACGGGCCGTAGTCCGAGCGTCCGCTGAACGGGGTCTCGGAAGAGGCCAGGCCAACGCCCTCGAAGTAGTCGTGGAACACGCGCTCGATCTCACCTGATCCCTGCGGACCGTCGGCCGAGCCCGGTCCGACCGGGTACTTGGAGTTGTCGCCGTCGTAGACGAACCTGACGTAGTTCGGCGAACCGATCATGTCGAAGTTGAGGTTCAGCGCGATCGCTTCCTTCTCCGCCGCTGAGAGCTGACCGACGTAGTGACGCGAGCCCAGAAGTCCGAACTCCTCGGCACCCCACAGGGCGAAGCGGATCTTGTTGCGCGGCGTGATGTCACGAGCCGCGATCGACTCAGCGATCTCGAGGATGCCCGCCGATCCGGACCCGTTGTCGTTGATGCCGGGGCCGCGAGGCACGCTGTCGAGGTGGGCACCCACCACGATCACGTTGTCGGGGTCACCGGTGGGCGTCTCGGCCAGCACGTTGTAGGTGGTGCGGGTCTCGTTCACCCGGTCGACCCGGACCCGGGCGTCCGAACCGGTCGGGCCGCTGAGGGCGTTGTTGCGCAGGTCGTCACCGATCGCGAAGGTGGTGCCGATGACGGGGATGGTCACACCGGGCGAGCTGAGCGTGCCCGCCACGGCAGACGTACGGCCGGGCTGACCCTCGTTCATCACGATGACGGCAGCGGCCCCGCCTGCCTGTGCATTTTCTGCCTTCTGCCGGAACGTGCACGTGCCGCGCTGGATCAGCGCGATGTTTCCGGCCGGGAACGTGGTGAAGTCGGTGCTCTCGCACCCACTGGTGTTGCCGTTGGACGGTCCGGGAGCAGGAACGACCAAGTCGACCGCAGTTACGGCGGCGGTGACGTCGCCGGTGCCCGAATAGGTCATCGAGGCGAAGTCGGTCCCGTCGACATAGGTCGTCGCGGTGGGCGCGGTCTGCCGGAACACCGGCGGGGTCCGGTCTGCGTTGAAGGGGAAGTCGAACGGCTGCACGGTTACGTCGTAGCCGGCAGCGGTCAGCCTCTCCTCTGCGTAGTCGACCGACTTGTTGTAGGCGGGGAAGCCGGAGACCCGGTTGCCGCCGTTCTCGTCGGCGATCTGCTGGAGCGCGGAGAGGTGCTCGTAGATGCCGGTGGTCGTGACTGCCTTGCGGAGACCTTGAGTGACCGGAAGGTCACTGGGCGCGGGCGCCGCGCTCGCCCCGAGTGTCGACACGACAAGCAGTGACGCGGACGCGACAGCGATGGCGCCGACCGTGCGCCGACGGGAAAGTACTGACTTCAACGGATCCTCCTGAGAACGGATAGCGAACAGAGCCCGCTGAGTGTGCCACAGGTCACACTCTCCTTGTCGCTCCGAGTCGGGGACAACCCCGAAGAGTCAAGGAGACCGACGCGCACCGCGTCAGTACTGCCAGTGCCGCGTTTACCGCGTACCTCCTCCCGCAGGAGGCGCGTAGGACTCCCATCCGGACAGGACGTCACGGTCTCCGCAGTGCGGAGGCGAGCCATTCGTTCGCCTCGCGCCAGGTCTCCACCATCGAAGAGCCGCCGTGACCTCCACCCTCGTCCACCAGCAGGTTTGACTCAGGCCACCTGCGATGGAGCTCCCACGCTGTCCGGACGGGGGAGGAGACATCGCCACGGCCGTGGATCAGCACTCCGGGGATCCCTTGGAGTTGGTCAGCGCGATCCAGGATCGGCGGCTGGCAGAAGCCGTCGTTGGACCAGTAGTGGGCGGTGAGTCGCAGGAACGCGTGCCTGAACCGCTGGTCGGCCCATCGGGGGTCTCGTTGCGATTTTCCCGTGCCGATCGAGACGTGAGCGTCCTCCCACAGCGCCCACTCCTGGGAGGCGGCCTCACGCACCGATTCGTCGTCGGCGGCCATCAGCTGCGCATAAGCGTCGATCAGTCGGCCCTCGCCTCGGCGGTAACCGACACCGGCTTGCTCGGCGTGGCCGGCGAGGCGGTCCCACGCCTCCGGGAGCATCATGCCGACGCCCTCCGTGATCCACTCGACCTCACGACGGCTTGTCGTTGTGACGGCGTACAGGACCAGGCCCAGGACCCGAGCGGGATGAGCTTGCGCATAGGCCAGTGCGAGGGTCGAGCCCCACGAAACACCGTTGACCAGCCACGCGGGGACCCCGAAGTGAGTGCGGAGGCCCTCGATGTCTTGGATCAGTTGCGCCATGGTCTGCCCGTCCAGGGTCACCGAGGGGTCCGAGGCGTGCGGTTCAGATCGTCCGCAACCACGCTGCTCGAAGCCGATGACCCGGGTGGTCGCGAGGTCGAAACGTTCGCGGTACCGGCTCGCTCCTAATCCACCTCCCGGTCCACCGTGGAGATAGAGCGCGGGGACGCCTTCGAGCGAGCCCCACTCTTCCCAGTAGAGCCGGTTCCCACCGCTGACCTCGAGCATCCCCTGAGCCACCGGCGTGTCCTCGCGTCCCACCACCTCAGTCAACCCCGACCTTTCCCGTCACGTCCAACCCCCACCCCACGCGCGGCACCCATGCGATCGATGCTTCCGGCCAACTACCGACGCCCGGCTACACCTGCCCCGTCTGCGCCTGCTCGTCATGCACGTGCGAGGACCGCGGCTACGACAGGTCGTGCTCGTTCGACGTGGGTGACGAGGCTTCCCATCAGCCGATTGCGGGCAGCGAAGAGTGCGGTCGGGCCAAGGCGATACAAGAGCGCCCGCATGAGCAGTTGATTCCACTCTTCCCCCGTCCCCCATTCGTCCAGGAGCGACAGCGGTCCGCCGTGAAAGGTGATGGCGACAGCGTTTGCCCTTGCACCCGAGCTAGCCGTTGCCGTTCCAGACGTCGTGCCGTGGGCCAGCCCAGTGAGGCCTTTCCTCGCCCGTGGGCGGTCCTTTCCTGGGTGCCGGGCGAGGTCCCGCCGGCCTTGGACGGCACCCAGCAGACGCTGCTGGCAGGTTCCTTGGGCACCTTTTTCCAGAGCCTCCATGC
>JBAVCA010000036.1:0-12704 GCA_049586475.1 Nocardioides sp. | reverse complement strand
GCTGAGGACCGCGCGCGGGACCTGGCCAACGCGGCCAGCCTCAGCGCTGAGGAGTACGCAGACTTCGTTCGACAGGCCGCCATCGACCGCGACCGCCTGCAAGGCGCCGCGTCGGAGGCGATCAAGGCTCGCATCGATGCCGAGGAGCTCGCGGAACGGCAGAGCGACCTGGCGCGTCAAGCACAGCTCGCCGCCGCCGAAGCCGCCGAGATGGCCCAACGCGTGGGGGACGAGGCGGCCAACGCGGCCGAGGAGCACGTCGCCTTCGCCCGTGCCTCGCTCGAGGAGCGGCGCACGATCGAGGCCGCCGCCCTGCAGCAGGCCGAGGCTCGTCGCCGGGCCGACGAGGACGCCGCCACGCAGGCCGAGGCAGCACGAATCGCGCTCGAGCAGCGCACCCAGGCCGAACAGGCTGCGCACGACGTGGCCGAGCGAGCGACCAAGGCTGCCCAGGACTTCGCAACCTTCGTCGAGCAGGCGGAGATCGAGCGGGCAGTGCTCCAGGAGAACGCCCAGGAGCAGACCCGAGCCCGGGGTGAGGCCGAACGCGCCGCCAGCAGGCACGTCGGCCTGGCCGAGGAAGCCCACATCGCCTCGATGGAGGCCGAGAACCGCGCCCGCGAGGTTTCCGAGACCGCCGCTGCTGCCGCTGAGGAGTACGCCGCGTTCAGCACGCGTGCCCTCGAGCAGCGTCAGGTTGCTGAGCTCGCCGCCACGGACCAGGCTCGCCTGGCCGAGCAGGCTTTCCTGGACCGCACCCAGGCGGAGGTGAAGGCCCGCGAGCAGATCGAGCTGGTCGTCGAGGCGAACCGGATCGCTGCCTCGAGCCAGGAGCAGGCCGCCGCAGCCGCGGAGGAAGCCCGTCTCGCAAGCCAGCTGCGTCACTCGGTCGAGGACGCCGCCAAGACTGCCTCGCGGGCCCGCCTCGAGGCCGAGGAGTCGGCACGCACCCAGGCCAACCTGGCGGAGACGGCATCGCAGCAGCGACGCGAGGCCGAAGAACGGGTCCGAGACGTCCACCTGCAGGCCGAGGCCCTGCTCAGCGAGCACCGCGAGTCGTTGCGAGTCGCGCAGGAGCAGCTGTCCAGCGCGAAGCGCGAAGCCGCCCAACAGGCCCAGTCCCGCGCCGACGCCGAGCGCACGGCAGCCCGTCACGCCCAGGCTCGCGCGGAGGCCGAGACCCGAGCAGCGGACCTGGCCATCCAGCTCGCCGAAGCCCGTGCCCGGCTGCTCGCCGTCCCGCGCCCGGCCACTCTGGCCGCCGTCGAGACCCCTGCGCCCCCGGCCGAGCACCCCGCTGAGGCACTCGAAGCCCCCGTGGTGAACGAGCCCGACACCACGCCCGGCGCCCTCCCCGGGTCCGACGACCTGAGCGTCCCGGCGGAGGGAGCCAGCGACCTGGACCCCGCAGCCGCCTCGCCGCGAACATCGGGAGAGGGCGTCGACCCTGATGGCGATAGCGAATCAACTGTGGCTTCGGACGCTTCGCTCCGGCTTCGATCCACGGCCGTGGCCGGTGCCGCCGGGGCAGCGACTCGCTTCGCCTCTCGCT
Organism: Nocardioides sp.; assembly: GCA_049586475.1. Classification (GTDB taxonomy): domain Bacteria; phylum Actinomycetota; class Actinomycetes; order Propionibacteriales; family Nocardioidaceae; genus Nocardioides. Next base: position 11,152 of record JBAVCA010000036.1, on the reverse strand, counting down.
CGCGAGGGGTGGTCCAGCAGCGACTCCACCGGCCCGAGCGGGGCGAGCCGAGACCAGTTTCCACGTCCGCCTTCACGGTGGTGGCAGCGAAGGCCGGCCGGGCGCTCACCTCGCCGTCGAGGTCGAGCCAGACGAATCGCTCGGTCGAGAAGACCACACCCGGGGCCTATCACGACATGCGTACCTATCCCGTGATGATGATGGTCGGCGTCGCGGTGGTCGCGATCGCGGGCGTCACCACCGCTGCCATCGCCCTGACCAGCGGTGGACTACCGGCGTACGCGCTCGTCCCACTGTTCATCACGCTGCTCTCCTTGTTCTTCGTGATCTGGCTCGGCGGCCGCTCCACCGACGTGACGATCGACGAGGGGATCCTCAACCTGCGTCTGGGCGACATGCGGCACACGTTCGACCTGCGCGGTGACGGAACCACGATCGAGGTGCACGGGTCCCCGGAAGCCGGGGACTGGTCCATGACGATCGTGCGGCGCGGGCTCAGCCCGGTACACCTGGACAATCAATCCGTCGAGCCGATTGCTTTCATGGAGGCTCTCGCCCACTGGCGGCGTGACACAGCCGACGAGTGAGGCGTTCGCCTCGTCGACGGGTACCGCCGGACGAAGAAGGCGCGTAACCTCCCCGGCGATGACTTACCTCGACGTCAGGAGCACCTCGTGAGCGGCACCCGCGTCCTCGTCGGCACCCGCAAGGGGGCCTTCATCCTCACCTCCGACGGCACCCGTGAGAAGTGGGATGTCGACGGCCCGCACTTTCCCGGTGCTGAGATCTATCACCTCAAGGGCTCACCGCTGGACCCCGAGCGGGTCTACGCATCTCAGAGCAGTGGTTGGTTCGGCCAGGTCGTCCATCGCTCCGATGACGGCGGGAGGACATGGGAGGTCGTGGGCAACGACTTCAGCTACGACGGCGTCCCGGGGATGCACCAGTGGTACGACGGTAGTCTCCGGCCCTGGGAGTTCACCCGGGTATGGCACCTCGAGCCCAGCATCCATGATCTCGACACGGTCTATGCCGGTGTCGAGGACGCAGCGCTGTTCAAGTCCACAGACGGTGCCCGCACCTGGATCGAGCTGTCGGGCCTGCGTCAGCACGACACCGGTCCGCAGTGGCAGCCCGGCGCCGGTGGGATGTGCCTGCACACGATCATCGAGCACCCCACCGACCCTCAGCGGCTCTTCGTGGCCATCTCAGCAGCGGGGGCCTTCCGCACCGACGACGGTGGGGCCACGTGGCTGCCGATCAACAAAGGTCTGCGATCCGGCGAGATCCCCGACGAGGACTCCGAGGTCGGCCACTGCGTGCACCACCTCGACCTGCACCCGAGCAACCCCGACGTCCTCTACATGCAGAAGCACTGGGACGTCATGCGCAGCACCGACGCCGGCGACAGCTGGCACGAGGTGAGCGGCAACCTGCCGAGCGACTTCGGGTTCGTGATCTCGGTGCACGCACACGAGCCCGAGACCATCTACGTCGTTCCGATCGAGAGCGACATCCACCACGTGCCGCCTGAGGGCCGGCTGCGCGTCTACCGGAGTCGCTCCGGGGGCGATGAGTGGGAGGCGCTGACCGACGGGCTTCCTCAGGAGAACTGCTACGTCAACGTGTTGCGTGACGCCATGGCCGTCGACACCCACGACTCGTGCGGCCTCTATGTCGGGACGACGGGCGGCCAGGTGTATGCCTCCAACGACTCGGGCGACTCCTGGACGGCGATCGTGCGTGACCTGCCGGCCGTGCTGTCGGTCGAGGTGCAGACGCTTTCATGACGGTGCGGCCATGACGGCGACCGTCCGGGTGGTCCTGCCCGCGCCGCTTCGCGCGATGGCAGGTGTGGAGAAAGAGCTGCACCTCGGCATCGAGGGGGACGTGACGCAGCGCAGCGTGCTGGACGCGGTGGAGGCGGCCTACCCGGCGTTGCTGGGCACCATCCGAGGACGCAGCGACCAGCGGCGCCGTGCGTTCATCCGCTTCTTCGCCTGCGAGGAGGACCTCTCTCACGACGATCCGGACGCCACGTTGCCGGCGGAGGTCGTCGACGGGCGCGAGCCGTTCATCGTGCTCGGTGCGATGGCCGGCGGCTAGTGCCTAAGCGGCGAGAGCTGCCGCAACGAGCAGCAGCAGGAAGACGAGGGCCACGGCAGCGAGCACGATCTGCTCGCGCTCGAGAGCTTGCGCTCGTCGCACGGCACGGTCGATCATCCCGGCAAGTGGAGCGGCAGCGCGGGTGGGTCCAGGCGCCTGCGAGGGTGCCGGTGCGGGCGTGCCGACAAGGTCGGTGAGCACAGCGGTCGGCGCGGGACCAGCAGCTGAAGGAACTACCGGATTGACTGCAGGAGGAGACGGGGATGCGGCAGCCCGCGGAGGTGCGGCTGACGAAGGTGCGGCCGGGGGAGGTGCGGCCGGGGGAGGGACGAGCGGCAGGTCCCGCAGCCTGGCGGCGAGCCAGGAGGCATCGGGTCGCGCTGCAGGGTCGCGGGTGGTCATGTCCCTGAGCAGCGAGCTCCAGTGCGGGGGAATGTCGTCGGGGATGCTCGGCTGCCGCGAGAGCCGCGCCAGGGCGGCCTCCGTGGGCGAGCCTGTGAAAGCCCGCTCGCAGGTGAACATCTCCAGCAGCACCAGGCCGAGGGAGTAGACGTCGACGGCAGTGGTGAGCGGCTCGCCGAGCACCTGCTCCGGGGAGAGGTAGGCGGCGGTGCCGACAGCATGCCCGGTCTGGGTGTGTCGCACGGTGTCGCCGATGAGGCGGGCGATGCCGAAGTCGGCGAGCTTGACGACTCCGGCGTCGTTGAGCAGCACGTTGCCCGGCTTGACGTCCCGGTGGACCACATCTCGTTCGTGGGCGTAGGCGATGGCGTCCGCGAGCTGGACGGCGACCCGGCCGATCTCGGCGAGGTCGCTCGGTCCCGCGGCGATCCGAGCCGACAAGGTCTGCCCGTCGACGAGCTCCATCACGAGGAAGGGCTGCTCCAGCTGCGCGTCGCTGATCCCCGCATCGAGGACCGTCACGAGGCCGCGATGGCCGAGATTGGCCAGCGTCCGCGCCTCGGCCACGAATCGGGCCCGGTCGTTGGGGTTCTCGGTGACCTCGCGGAGCACCTTCACGGCTACCTCGCGCGAGAGCAGACGGTCCTCAGCCCGGTAGACGTCAGCCGCGCCACCGCGACCCAGGACCGTGCCAAGGACGTATCGTCCGGCGAGCATGGAGCCGGGGCCGACTGGCACCCCGGCCGCAGAGGGATGCTGGTTCATGGTCGGATCAGGCTATGGGTCACGCGCAGTTGTCGCACTCACCCGTGGCGGGGAGCTCCATGAAGCAGTCGGGGCACTGAGGAACGACGCGCTCGGCCAGGCGGGCCTTGCGGGCACGGTCGCGGGTGCCGGCCAGACGGGGGGTCAGGGCGGCGAAGCCGCCATCCGTCGGGAGCCCGGTGGCGTCGTGCTGGCGGTAGCAGGCCAGGCGCTGGGCAGCGGCATGGTCGTCGCCGTCCTCGGGGGCGGTGCCGGTCAGCGACTCGACGACGACGGCGTAGCCGTCACCCACACTGCCGAGCGCATTGACGCACAGAGCGGAGAGCAGCGGCTCCGAGCGGGCGGAGCAGTCCGCAGCCACGGCGCCGAGCACGTCGCCGACCCAGTGCCGGATCTGCTGCTTGGTGCGCACACCACTGTCTTCCTGGACCTGTGCGCAGAGCTCCTTCTGGGTCACGACGCTCTGATAGGTGCCTGCGGCAGCCTCGAGAACCGGACGGGCCGCGAGCGACCAAGCCGCGATCGCGGCCTCCTGGCCGATCTCGGAAGCCTCCTGCCAGCTGCGACCTTCCTCCTGCTCGTGATCAGCGTCAGTGTTCAGGTCGTCGATCTCGAGAGCAGACATTCCTCGACAGTAGCCCCGCAGCGCCGCGGGAGCGAACTTGCGGTGGATCGACGCGTCTGCTTGGTGGCTGGTCAGCGACGCGATGCGGAGGCGGACACAGCGAAGGGCTGCCGGTTGTCGCGAGGGCGGCCCTCGCAAGCAAACCCGCTGCCACTGTCGCAGCGGTAGCGCGTCGAGGCACTGGCCATGGTGACGCTCACGGAGCGCACCTTGCCGCTGGAGAACGGCACCTTCTTGCTTCCCGCCCCGCTCGGGTCGAGCTCGACCGTGCGTCGCTGCAGCGTGCCGTTGCTGCGTAGCACGAGCAGGGCGACAGCCGGCGCTGCTGCTTGCCGGGGGGCGTCGACCCGGAGCGTCAGGCGCCACTTCTTGGACCTCAGCCTGCTCGGCGCGAAGGTCACGGTCTTGGCCGTCAGGTGGTTGAGGCGGGTGCTGAAGTCGGCGCGGGAGCTCTGCGAGCCCAGCTCGAACTTCCGGACCGCCGACACTCCGGGAAAAGCGGCACCTTCGACGTAGCTGCGCCGCGGCTGGGTGTTGGCCGCAGCAAAGGCGGCGTACACGCGCGGCAGACCACCTTTGGCGGTCAGGACCTTTTTCAGGGCTTGGGTGGAGTACTCATCGGGCAGGTCACCGCCGGTGCCGGTGCGCTGGAGGACGCTGCGCACGATGCCGTTGCCGTACCTCGCGGACAGGAACTCCCAGAAGACCCAGTTGCCGTAGTGCGCGAACCCCCCGCCGTCGAAGAGGTCGAGCGGGGTCGTGGCCCGCGCGCCCTGGCCGTACTTCAGGTAGGTGCGGTTGTCGTTGACATCATCGGCGAAGCGCTCCTCGACCCAGGTCGCCGTCGACTCCAGCAGCCACGGGTCCTCGGTGAAGTCGTAGGCGAACTGAATGGCGTGGAAGAACTCGTGGGCCGCGGTGACGCGCAGGGTGTCGATCGGCGCACGGCCGAACTGGCTCCGGGCGAAGTCGTCGTCGAGCACGCAGAACCCCGCCGCTTGCTTCGCCTGGCCGCGAACTCGCCGCTCGGGGGCGCAGTAGCCGTACAGGCCACGCGAACCGAGCTCCTTGAGGTAGACGTCGAACTTGGCGTTGCCGCCACGCGACCCGTCCGGAGCAGGCTTGCGGTAGCCGAGCTTACCGACGTGGTGGCGCCACACCTGTTGCATCATCGCGAGCGTCTTCTTCGCCCACGCATCGCTAGGCGGTGCATCAGCCCCGGTGCGCACCCAGTGGACGCAGACGTTGGTCGAGCAGGCCTTGGTCTCTTTGGTGACGTAACCGTCGCGGTACGGGTCGCTGTCACCGTCAGTCGGCCGGGCGAGCAGTTCCGCGGCCTCCCGTTCATCGGCCTCGTCGAGGGAGCGTCGCGAGACGAAGAGGTCGCGCAGCGCCAGGGTGGCGTCTCCGCGCTCCCAGGCGACCGGGTCGGGCGTGCTGCCGGAGTTGTCCTGGTCGATGGGAGAGCCCCGCAGCGCCTCGCTGGCCCGGTCGAGGGCCCTTCCCATCTCGTCGAAGGGAACCGCCGAGGGCCTGGGGGCCGACTGATCCTGCGGCCGCTCCGTCGTCGCTACTGCTGCGGTGGTTGCCAGCCCCAGGGTCAGGGTGGCGCACACGATCGCGCCAGTGAGCACAGGCAGGACGGCGGGCAGGAACGGGGTGGGGCAGCGCATGGGTCGGCTCCGGGGTCGGTGGCAATCAAGCTCCGGTGGAGATCTTCTCCACGATGGCGGTGGTCGAGATAGCCGGCGTGCGGGCGAGATAGACGACCTGACAGATGTCGTTGAACTCGTCGAACTTGCCGGCCCAGTCGTCGCCCATCACGAGGATACCGGCCTGGTGTTGGAGGATGTAGTCACGCTTGAGGTCCAGGCTCTCCTCGACGAAGACATCATCCACGGCGCGGAGCGCGCCGACGATGGCTAGCCGCTCCTCCTGGCTGAACACCGGCTCGCGGCCCTTCTTGCTGACGTTGAGCGCATCAGCGGAGACTCCGACGACCAGCCGGTCGCCCAGCGCCGCGGCGCGCTCGATGACACGGAGGTGGCCGACGTGGAAGACGTCGAAGGTCCCGAAGGTGATCACGGTGGCGCTGGCAGACATGCGGGTGAGTCTCCCACGCGCGGTAGTCGGTGACGCGCAAGGATGGGGCGCGTGAGCCATCCCGCGAGGTCAGACGTGTCAGCACGAGTTGCTCAGGCCTCGCCGGACGACGTACGACGCCAGAGGCTGCGGAGGATGCGCACTCTCGCGCTGTCGTTGCTCGTCGCGGCGGCTGTGGTCTATCTCCTCACCCTCGAGCAGGAGGGGTTCCTCGGCTTCGTCAACGCCGGCGCCGAGGCGTCGATGGTGGGAGCGATCGCGGACTGGTTCGCGGTGACCGCACTCTTCCGACACCCGTTGGGCCTCCCGATCCCACACACCGCACTGATCCCGACCCGCAAGGACGAGCTCGGCAAGGGGCTGGAGGACTTCGTCGGAGAGAACTTCCTCTCCGAGGAGATCGTGCGGGAGCGGATCGCCTCCGCGCAGATCTCGGGTCGGGTGGGGGACTGGCTCGGCGTCGAGGCCAACGCGCGTCGGGTCGTGGTCGAGGTCGCCGAGGTCGCGGTCGTCGGCCTCGGCAAGGTACGCGACGAGCACATCGAGGCGCTCGTGCACGAGGCCCTGGTGCCACGCTTTCGGGAGGAGCCGATCTCTCCGTTGCTCGGCGGACTGCTCAGCGAGGTGCTGCGCGACGACCTGCAGCATGGACTGGTCGACCTGGCGCTCGAGGAGCTGGCCCAGTGGCTGCGCGACAACCCCCGCACGGTGCAGGAGGTGCTCGGCGAACGCGCTCCCTGGTGGGCACCTGAGCGTCTCAACGATCGAGTGACCGGACGGATCCACGTGGAGATCGTGCGCTGGGTGGAAGACATCGGGCGTCAGCCGAACCACCGGGCGCGGCGGGCGCTCGACTCTCTGCTGCACCAGCTCGCCGACGACCTGCTCAGCGACCCCGACGTCCAGCAGCGCACCGAGCGGCTCAAGGACCGACTGCTCGAGCACCCCGCGATCCTGACGTCGGGGGTCTCGCTGTGGTCGTCCTTGCGTCGGATCCTCACCACCTCCCTCGACGACCCCGATGGCGCCGTACGCCGCCGGCTCCTCACGGAGGTCCAGGCATTTGCCAGCCGACTGGGCACCAACCCCGACCTGCGCGAGCGTCTCGACGCCCGAGTCGCCGACGCAGTGGTGTTCGCGGTCAGTCGTTACGGCACCGAGGTGACGGCCGTGATCACGCACACCATCGAGCGGTGGGACGGGCGCGAAGCAGCGGACCGGATCGAGCTCCACGTCGGCCGGGACCTGCAGTTCATCCGCATCAACGGCACCCTGGTGGGTGGTCTGGTCGGAGTGCTGATCCATACCGCAGCGGTGCTGATGAGCTGATCGGGCTGACGGGGTGATTGACTTCTCCCATGGCAGCCGACCCCGTCAACGTCGCGATCAGCGACTCCTCGATCAAGCTTGGCCAGTTCCTCAAGCTCGCGAACCTCGTCGAGTCCGGATCCGACGCCAAGGCTCTGCTCGCCGCTGGCATGGTGCGAGTCAACGGACAACCCGAGACCCGCCGTGGTCGTCAGCTCGTCAACGGCGAGGTGGTGTCCGTCGCGGCACAGGCCGCCCGGGTCTCGGACGGCTCCACGCCCGACGACTTCCCTTGGTGAGGTCCTCGGCACTCTCCGCCTCGGCGGAGGAGCTTCTGGTTCTTGGACGAAGGTCTGTGACTGAAGCGGGAGCCTCACCAGGTCAGCGGTGAAGCTCCCACCCAGCAACGTCAGCTGACGGCGAGCAGGTCTACCACGAAGATCAAGGTCTCGCCGGGCTTGATCGCGCCGCCCGCGCCGCGATCGCCGTACCCGAGGTGGGGTGGGATGACGAGCTGACGGCGCCCGCCGACCTTCATGCCCTGGACGCCGGTGTCCCAGCCGGCGATGACCTGGCCGATGCCGAGGCGGAACTGCAACGGGTCGCCGCGGTTGTAGGAGGCGTCGAACTCTTCGCCGGTGGAGTGAGCCACGCCCACATAGTGGACCTTGACCGTCTGGCCGGCGGCCGCCTCAGCGCCGTCGCCCTCGGTGATGTCGGTGATGACCAGGTCGGCGGGCGGCTCGAAGTCAGGAAAGTCGATCTCAGGCTTGTTCATGCCGTCCACCCTAACCAGGGCCGATTGCGTCCTCACACTCACACACCAGGGGCGGCGCTCCGACTGCGCAGTGATGCACCGCGCGGCGCGGCCCGTGGGCAACCGACTGATCGGTGCGGCCGGGTGCCTCCACGTCGTCCGGGTCCTCCTCGAGCAGGTCGCTGCGCACCGTGACGGCAGCCAGCGCTGCGGCGCCGAGAAGGATCGCCGCTGAGATCCACAGAGCGGTGCGATAACCCGCAGCAAACGCCTCGCCGCCCACGTCGACCGACCCCACCCCGGCAAGTGCGGGGACGGCGGCCACGGCGAGGAGGCCGCCAGTGCGGGCGACGGCGTTGTTGACACCCGACGCCATCCCGGCGTGCTCGGCCGGTGCCGCGGCCAGGGCCGCCGCGGTCAGTGGCGCCACCATGATGGCCAGACCGAGGCCGAAGACGACCATCCCTGGCAGGACGTCCCTGGCGTACGCCGACCCGGGCCCGATCTGCGCGAGCAGCAGCATTCCAGCCGCGCACACGAGCGGACCGGTGCTCATCTGCAGGCGCGGCCCGATCCGCGAGGCGAGGTCGCCCGACCTCGACGAGAGCAGCAGCATCACGCCCGTGACCGGCAGCAGGGCTGCCCCGGCGGCGACAGGACCGAAGCCGGCGACGACCTGCAGGTGCACCACGAGCAGGAAGAACAAGGCGCCGAATCCGCCGTAGACCAGGAACGTCACCGCATTGACAGCGCTGAACTGGGCGGAGGCGAACACCGAGAACGGCAGCACCGGGTAGTCCGCTCGCCGCTCGCGCAGGACGAACAGCAGCGCGCCGCCCAGGGCGAGCAGTACTGCTGGAACGACGACCCGCGGGCCGGCGTCGACCTCGATCAGGGCATAGGTGAGCCCGGCAAGGGCCATGGCGCCGAGGACGCCGCCGACCCAGTCGGGCGCAGTACCGGCAGAGGCAGGGTTCCTGCTCTCCGGAACGTGGCGGGTCGACACGACCACGACGACGACCGCCAACGGAACGTTGATCAGGAAGACCCATCGCCACGACGCAACGTCGACGATCCATCCCCCCAGCAGCGGTCCGATGGCGGTGGCGATGCCCCCTAGCCCGGACCACGCTCCGATCGCTCGCGCCCGATCACGGCTGCGGAAGGAGGACTGCAGGATCGACAGGCTGCCTGGGGTGAGCAGGGCAGCGCCCACGCCCTGCAGGGCGCGGGCGCCGATCAACATCTCGACGTTGACCGCCAGCCCACACAGTGCCGAGGTGACTGCGAACCAGATCACCCCGACGAGGAAGACCCGGCGCCGCCCGAATCGATCGCCCAGCGTGCCCCCGAGCAGGATGAACGACGCCAGGGTCAGCGCATAGGCCGAGACGGTCCACTGCAGCATCGTGAAGTCGGCCCCGAGGTCGGTCCCGATGTCGGGAAGGGCGACGTTGACGACGGTCGCGTCGATACCGGCGAGCGCCGAGCCGAGGATCGTGGCCAACAGCGTCCATCGACCCGCGGCAGAGCCGAAGGAAAGTGGGGCAGGAGCCTCGGCGATGACGTGGTCTCGCGCGGAGCGGTCAGGTCTGGTGGATGTAGCCGTCGAGCTGGTCGCGCTCGAAGGTCAGCTGGCCGATCTTCTGCTTGACCAGGTCGCCGATCGAGACGATGCCGACCACCCGACCGTCCTCGCAGACCGGGATGTGCCGGAAGCGCTGCTGGGTCATGGTCGTCATGACGTCCTCGACATCGTCCTCGAGCGTGCACGTCTGCACCGAGGTGGTCATGATCGCCGAGACGTTGTTGTTGATGACGGTCCCGTCGTGGTGCAGGTGCCGCACGACGTCACGCTCGCTGACGATGCCGTCGAGGGCCACTCCGTCGGAGGAGACCACGACGGCACCGATGTTGTGCTCGGCGAGCGTCGCGACCAGCTCCCGCACCCCGGCATCGGGTGCAATCGTGATGACGTTCTGGTCGTCCTTGGCCCTGAGAAGCTCACCCATCCGCATGTTCGTGACGCTACTAGTCTCCGACGCGGGTGACCAGCATCACCCACAGGTCAGGACGAGGTCACTCGTCGCGGCGGTGGGAGCGCAGGTCACTGACGGTGCCTGGGCCCGAGGACGGCCAGTCCGGGTCGTCGCTGCGGCTGCTGCTCGACATCGCTCCGAGGAAGGAGAGGGCGGCCTCGTGCAGGTGCCCGTTGGAGGCCAGCGCGTTCCCACCCCACGGTCCGTCGGTTCCTTCCAAGGAGCTGAACCGACCGCCCGCCTCGCGGACGATGATGTCGAGAGCAGCCATGTCATAGACCTCGAGCTCTGGCTCGACGGCCAGGTCGACAGCACCCTCCGCGAGGAGCATGTAGGACCAGAAGTCGCCGTAGGCGCGAGTGCGCCAGCAGCGCCGCATCAGCGACAAGAAGTCCTCGAGGCGGTGCTGGTCCTCCCAGCCACTCAGCGAGGAGTACGACAAGGAGGCGTCATCGAGGCGCCGCACGTCGGAGACCTGCATCCGGATGGCTTTGAGCAACGACTTTCCGGTCCACGCGCCGTTGCCGGTGGATGCCCACCAGCGGCGCTGGAGCTGCGGAGCCGAGACGACGCCGAGCACCACCTCGTCGTCGACCGCCAACGAGATCAGGGTCGCCCACACCGGCACCCCGCGCACGAAGTTCTTGGTGCCGTCGATCGGGTCGACGATCCATCGCCGGGCCGAGTTGCCGCTGGCCCCCTGCTCCTCACCGGTGACGGCGTCACGCGAGCGCACCCTCGACAAGGTACGTCGGATGCCCTCTTCGACCGACTGGTCGGCATCGGTGACCGGCGTCAGGTCCGGCTTGCTCATCACGTGCAGGTCGAGAGCCTTGAACCGGGCGGTCGTCAGCGAGTCCGCATCGTCGGCCAGCACATGGGCCAGGCGGAGGTCGTCGGTGTAGTCGATCTGGGAAGGTGCCACGGAGGCACAGTATCGGGGCGGGTCCCGGCGCCGATGACGCAGACGCCGTCGGCCGCGGTGCGCATCGCATACCTAGTCGGTGCGGTGCTCGGCTCGAGCACGAGCACGAGCACGAGCAGCCC
>JBAVCA010000035.1:0-13541 GCA_049586475.1 Nocardioides sp. | reverse complement strand
CCAAGGTCTACAACCCGGGCGGAATGAAGTACGAGTCGGTCGACCGCAAGTTGTTGCTCTCCTACAAGGAGGCCAAGGACGGTCAGATGCTCCACGAGGGCATCTCCGAGGCCGGCGCGATGGCCTCCGCGACCGCTGCCGGCTCGGCGTACTCCACGCACGGCGAGCACATGATCCCGTTCTACATCTTCTACTCCATGTTCGGCTTCCAGCGCACCGGCGACTCGATCTGGGCGATGGCCGACCAGCTCGCTCGCGGGTTCCTGATCGGTGCGACCGCGGGTCGCACCACCCTGACTGGCGAAGGACTGCAGCACGCCGACGGCCACTCGCCGCTGCTGGCCTCGACCAACCCGGCCGTCGTGCACTACGACCCGGCCTTCGCCTACGAGGTCGCCCACATCATGCAGTCCGGCCTCGAGCGGATGTACGGCGAGAAGGCCGAGGACGTCATCTTCTACCTGACCGTCTACAACGAGCCCGTTGCGCAGCCGGTCGAGCCCGACGACGTGGACGTCGAGGGCATCCTCCGCGGGGTGCACCGGGTCACCACGGACGACGGAGAGGGCCCGAAGGTGCAGCTGATGGCCTCGGGAATCGCCTACCCGTGGATCAAGGAGGCTGCTCGGATGCTGTCCGAGGAGTGGGGCGTGCGGGCCGACACGTGGTCGGTGACCTCGTGGAACGAGCTCGCCCGCGACGCGGTCTCCTCCGAGGACTGGAACCTGCTGCACCCGCAGGAGACCCAGCGCACCGCCTACGTCGCCGAGAAGCTCGCTGGAAGCGGCGGACCGTTCATCGCGGTCTCCGACTACATGGCCGCGGTCCCGCTGCAGATCGCCCGCTGGGTCCCCGGTGACTACTGCGTCCTGGGAGCGGACGGCTTCGGCTTCGCCGACACCCGTCCCGCCGCGCGCCGGTTCTTCCGGATCGACGCACAGTCGGTCGTCGTGCGGGCCCTACGAGCTCTGGCGGACGCCGGGGAGATCGAGCCCTCGCTCGTCACCAAGGCCTACGAGCAGTACCGGATCGACGACCCGACGGCCGTCGCCGGCGTACGGCAAGAGGGGGGCGACGCCTGACGTACAGCCGTCATGGACCGACGGCTTCGTCGGGGCCGTCGGCCAACGGGTGGCAGCTCGCCGGATCAGGCCGTGGTCGCGGTCTCCACGAGACCCATCGGACCCATCGGTCCGACCCGTCCGCCCTTGAGCAGTGCGCGCCACTTGGCACGCTTGTAGACCGCAGGCTGCGTGCTGCGGACCCAGTCGTTGACCAGCTTCGCGAAGCGCTCCGGATGATCCTTGTGCGGGAAGTGGCCGGCGTTCGGGATCACCTCGATCCGGGCCTTGGGTGCCAGGGCTGCCGCGTTGCTGGCGTGACGGACGGGGATCACCATGTCGTTTCGCCCCCACACCACCGCCATCGGCATGGCGTCGGTCAGGTAGGCACGATCAGCCATGGTGATGATCTGACCGTGCCAGTCCACTACTGCTCGCACCACGTGTCGGATAGCGGCGCGCGTCTGCGGGTCCCTGAAGGACTCATAGATCTCAGCGACCTCGTCGAGGTCGCGCGTCGACTTCAACCCGATGGCCGAGAGGGCCTTGAGGCCGGCGATCCCGAGGTGGCGCACCCCCGGCAGGGTCAAGACAGCCATGGCCTGGTGCCACCCAGGCGTGGTGATGGCTCTGATCGCCGGGGTCACCTCTGGACCAAGACCACCGGAGGAGACCAGCATCATCCGCTCGGTGCGCTCGGGGAACTGGTAGGCGAACTGCATCGCCACTCCCCCGCCGAAGCTGTGCCCGACCACGGTGACCTTGTCGACCCCGAGCACCGTCAGGAGGTCGCGCATCCCGTTGGCGTAGCCGCCGACGCTGTAGTCGGCCCGGGGCTTGTCGGAGAGACCGTGTCCGAGGAGGTCCGGTGCGATCACGGTGAAGCGCTTGGCCAGCGTGTCGATGACCGGAGCCCACGTGGTGTGGTCGCACCCGAGGCCGTGGAGGAGCAGGAGGGCCGGGCCGGCCCCGGTCCTGACGTAGGCGCGCTGGTGCCCGTGGATGGTGACGTACTGGACTTCGTGCTGATCGACTGACATCTCGCACCTCTCCTGCCGGGCAGATTCAGAATTCAACCAGACATCCATGCTCGTGGGACAGGTCGCCACCCCGAAAGTCACCCACCGGGGTGTGCGTGGGCCAGATCGTGTCATCCGGGACCGCCCAGTGGGACCAGGTCGGGCCAGATCCGTCTGATCAAGAACACTTTCGGCCGACTGCGGGCAGCCAAGCCGGCCGACCCGCTACCAGGTCGTGACCCGCTGAGTCGGCAGCGCAGTAGCCTCGCTGAGTGGCCGCCCGCATCCCCTCCGACCTCCAAGACAGCCCCCGAGATAGCCCGCGCGCCCGCGCCGCGGCAGCCTTGGTGCGCTCGACCGGCAAGCTGAGCACTGCGGCGATGGCGCACATGGAGCAGGACCTCACGTGGTTTCCCGACCTGAGTGCCGAGGAGCGCTCCTGGGTGGGCCAGATCGTGCAGTCCGGGATCCGGGCGTTCGTCGACTGGTACGGGCAGTCTCACCAGGACGACGGTCAGGACGTTCGATCCTTCGAGGTGGTGGGTTCGGTCTTCGGGGCCGCCCCGCGAGCCCTCACCGGCACCATCACCCTGCAGCAGACCGTCGACCTGGTGCGCCTGTCGATCAACGTGGTCGAGCGTGAGGTGGACGGCATCGTGCACCCCGACGATCTCCAGGACGTGCGCTCCGCGGTTCTCGGCTACGCCCGGGAGATCGCATTCGCCACCGCCGAGGTCTACGCCCGCGCTGCGGAGGTCCGCGGAGCCTGGGATGCCCGACTGGAGGCCCTGGTGGTCGACTCGGTCCTGCGCGCCGAAACCGACGAGACCATGCTCTCGCGTGCCAGCGCGCTCGGTTGGGGTGCCCGGGGCAACGTCGCCGTCGTGCTGGGCACGCTCCCGGAACGCCGCACCGACAGCGACCTCTTCGACGCCGTCCGACGTCAGGCTCGGGCCGCCGGGATGGACGCGCTGTGCGGCACCCAGGGCGAGCGACTCGTGGTCCTCCTGGGTGCGGTGTCCGATGCGCGCGTCGCCGGGGGCGTGGTCGCCGATCTCTTCGGAGCCGGGGCCGTGGTCGTCGGTCCGATCACCGACGATCTCGGCGCCGCCCACCTCTCGGCCCGTTCAGCGCTTGCTGCCCACCGTGCGGCCACCGGGTGGCCGGGCGCTCCTCGGCCGGTGCTGAGCTGGGAGCTGCTGACCGAACGTGCCCTGTCCGGCGACGGCCACGCGCGACGCCACCTGGTCGAGCAGGTCTATCTGCCCCTCGTCGCTGCCCGGAGTGCCCTGGCGGATTCGGTGGCGGCCTACTTCGACGCAGGTTCGTCGATCGAAGGCGCCGCCAGGGAGATGTTCGTCCATCCCAACACCGTGCGCTACCGACTTCGCCAGGTCTCGGACCTCACTGGACTGACGCCCAACCAACCACGGGACGCCCTCACGCTGCAGATCGCGCTGATCCTCGGCAGACAGTCGGGTCGGACCCCCGACAGCGCCGCCGTGTTGTAGGAACCCTACAAAGTTCCTAGGGCATCTTTCGTGGGCGCCTGAGGGGAACGGACCGAGCTCGCCGGGCACAGTTGATCTCGTGCTCGTCATCGTCGCTCCCGGCCAAGGAGCCCAGTCTCCCGGTTTCCTCAAGCCGTGGCTCGAGGACGAGACCTTCGCCAGCCGTCTGCACTGGCTCTCCACCGTGGCCGGCGTCGACCTCGCCCACCACGGCACCGTCTCGGACGCCGAAACCCTTCGCGACACCCGTATCGCCCAGCCGCTGCTGCTGGCAACCTGCCTGGTCGCCACGCTCGAGCTGTTTCCGCACCCCTCCGACGGGTTCAGCCAGGTCGGTGCTGTCGCCGGCCACAGCGTCGGCGAGCTCGCCGCAGCGGTCGGGTCCCGAGCGATCAGCGCCGAGCAAGCCATGGTGCTGGTCCGCGAGCGCGGCAAAGCGATGGCCGATGCCGCCGCGCTGACCCCGACGGGCATGACGGCCCTCCTGGGTGGTGAGCGGGACGACGTTCTCGCCGCCCTCGCACGTCACGGGCTCGTCGCCGCCAACGACAACGGCCCCGGCCAGGTGGTGGCCGCAGGGACGGACGAACAGCTCGCAGCCCTCGCCGCAGACCCGCCGGTCAGGGCCCGCCTGATCCGGCTCCCGGTGGCCGGTGCGTTTCACACCGTGCACATGGCCCCGGCGGTCGGTCACGTGGCCGAGCTGGCCAGGTCGGTCTCGGTGCACGACCCCCGGATCCCGTTCATCTCCAACCGTGACGGACAGGTCGTGCACGACGGCAGCGAGGTCCTCAGGCGCATCGTCGCTCAGATCTCCCACCCGGTGCGTTGGGACCTTTGCATGGACACGATGTCGGACCTGGGTGTGACCGGGATCCTCGAGATGCCACCGGCGGGCACTCTCACCGGCATCGCGAAGCGAGCCCTCACCGGCGTCGAGACCTTCGCGCTCAAGACCCCCGACCAGCTCGACGCCGCGCGAGCCTTCGCTGCCAAGCACGGCGAAGGCTCTCTCATCGAGGTCACGCCGACCTGGCGGATGGTCGTCTCGCCCGTCAAGGGCACGTTCCACATCGACGCGGCTGCCTCGACCGCTGACGAGCTGGTCGCCGGCGTCGAGATCGGTGGGGTGAGCAGCCTGCGCGACCGCGTCGCCGTACGAGCAGCGCACGGCGGTCAGGTGATGGAGTGGCTCGTGGAGGACGGCGATCCCGTCGCTCCTGGCCAGCCCTTGCTCCGCCTGCACCCGATGGGCGTCGAGTGAGCACGCGAGCGCAGCTGGCCAACGGCAACCCCGGTGGTCCCGCAGCGATCCTCGGACTCGGCGCCTACCGCCCCTCGGTCGTGGTCCACAACGACGAGCTGGTCGAGGCGATCGACTCTTCCGACGAGTGGATCCAGCAGCGCTCCGGGATCAAGCAGCGTCGCTTCGCCACCGACGCGGAGTCCGTCCAGATGATGAGCGTCGCCGCCTGCCGCGAGGCGCTCGAGCACGCCGGTATCGAGGCCCACCAGGTCGACGCGGTCATCGTCGCCACCGTCAGCCACCTCATGCAGACCCCTGCCATCGCCCCCGCGATCGCCCATGAGCTCGGCTGCGACAAGCCGGTCGCGTTCGACATCTCGGCTGCCTGCGCCGGGTTCTGCCATGGCGTGACCCTGGCGTCCGACATGGTCCGCGGCGGGAGCGCGACCCACGTGCTCGTCGTGGGGGTCGAGCGCCTCAGCGACATCCTTGACCTCGAAGATCGCGGTACGGCCTTCATCTTCGCCGACGGTGCCGGCGCGGTCCTGATCGGTCCGAGCGAGGCCTCGGGGATCGGGCCGGTCGTGTGGGGCTCCGACGGTGAGCACTTCGACTACATCCGTCAGCGCGCCGACTGGCGTGACGTGATCGCAGCCGATACGCCGGTCATGCCGCACCTGACGATGCAGGGCAGCGCAGTCTTTCGCTGGGCTTCCTTCTCCATGGCGAAGGTCGGCCTCGAGGCCCTCGACCGCGCCGGCGTCAGCGTCGAGGACCTTGACTGCTTCGTCCCCCACCAGGCCAACATGCGGATCACCGACGCGATGGCGCGCACGATGAAGCTGCCGCCGACGGTCAAGATCGCGCGTGACATCGCCGAGCAGGGCAACACCTCCGCCGCGTCTGTGCCCCTCGCCCTGCACCGTCTGGTGGCTGACGGCGAGGCGCACTCGGGTGATCTCGCCCTGCTCATCGCTTTCGGCGCCGGACTGGCCTATGCCGCTCAGGTCGTCGTCGTGCCCTGACCAGCCGACCGCGCCGAGACCACCGGCTCGCACCCCACTCCCTGTCCGACCAACCCATCCAGCATCACCAACGAGAGGACCTGTCCATGGCCACCACCGAAGAAATCCGCGCCGACCTCGCCGACATCGTCAACGAGGTCGCCGGCGTCGAGCAGGACGACGTCCAGCTCGACAAGTCATTCGTCGACGACCTGGACGTCGACTCCCTGTCGATGGTCGAGGTGGTCGTGGCCGCCGAGGAGAAGTTCGGCGTCACGATCCCCGACGACGAGGTCAAGAACCTCAAGACCGTCGGAGACGCCGTAGCCTTCATCGAGCGCGCCAGCTCTTGAGCGGCGCTGACGTGACCCGTACTCGGGTCGTCGTCACCGGTCTCGGGACCACGAGCCCGGTCGGAGGCGACGCGCCCAGCACGTGGGAGGCCCTGGTCGCCGGTCGGTCGGGCGTTCGACGTCTCACCGAGCCCTGGGCCGAGCAGCTGGCCGTACAGATCGCCGCCCCCGCCCTCGTCGACCCCACCGACGTCCTGGAGCGGGTCAAAGCCAGGCGCCTCGACCGCAGCTCCCAGCTCGCCATGGTGGCGACGATGGAGGCCTGGGCCGACTCGGGCCTCGACGTCGCGCAGGCAGCCGGAGACCTCGACGGGGACCGCGTGGGTGTGGCGATGGCCTCAGGTATCGGCGGCGTCAACACGCTGCTCAGCAACTACGACGTCCTCCTCGACAAGGGACCTCGTCGGGTCTCGCCACTCGCGGTACCGATGCTGATGCCCAACGGCCCAGCCGCCAACATCAGCTTGTACGTCGGGGCCCGCGCGGCCGTCAACACTCCGGTCTCGGCATGTGCGTCCGGCAACGAAGCGATCTCCTTGGCCGTCGACCAGATCCGCCTGGGTCGCGCCGACGTCGTGGTGGCCGGTGGCACCGAGGCAGCGATCCATCCCCTGCCGATGGCAGCGTTCTCCAACATGATGGCGCTGTCGAAGAACGAGTCCGACCCGACGACCGTCAGCCGTCCGTGGGACACGGCCCGCGACGGCTTCGTGCTCGGCGAAGGTGCCGGCGTGCTGGTGCTGGAGTCGGAGGCGCACGCCAAGGCCCGCGGGGCGCACATCTACGCGGAGGTCCTGGGCGCCGGCATCACCGCCGATGCCCACGACATCGCTCAACCCGACCCGGAAGGCCGCGGCGGATCACGGGCGATCAAGCGTGCCCTGCTCGAGTCCGACATCGCCCCGAGCTCGATCGTGCACGTCAATGCGCACGCCACCTCGACCCCCAAGGGCGACATCGCTGAGGGCCTGATGCTGCACGCCACCCTCGGCTCTCACGTCGATCAGGTCGTCGTGACCAGCACGAAGTCGATGACCGGGCACCTGCTCGGTGGCGCCGGAGCGCTGGAGGCAGTGGTCACCGTGCTCGCACTCCACCATCGCGTGGTCCCGCCGACGATCAACCTCGACGATCAGGACCCTGATGTCCACCTGGACATCGCGACGGGTCCGCGCAAGCTTCCCGCCGGTGACATCGCAGCGCTCAACAACTCGTTCGGCTTCGGCGGCGCCAACGTCGCGGTCGTCTTCGCACGTTCCTGACGTGGATCTGAGTGACCCGGAATCGAGCTCGAAGTGAGGAAGTCATGACGACCCGGACCATCGCCCCCAAGCTCCCGCGCGCCGAGGACCCCCGCCATCCCGTCACGCGGATGGCTGCCCTGTTCGACGACGGGAGTCTCGAGCTGATCACTCCCGACGACGACTCCGGCATGGTCGCCGCCGTCGGCGCCGTGCGGGGGACCCGGGTTGTCGCTTTCTGCTCCGATGCCACCGTGATGGGCGGGGCCATGGGTCATCAGGGGTGCCAGGTGGTGGTGGACGCCTATCACCGCGCGATGACCGACCGGGTGCCGATCATCGGACTGTGGCACTCCGGCGGCGCTCGGCTGGCCGAGGGTGTGCTGTCTCTGCACGCAGTAGGTCGGATCTTCCAGATCATGACGCAGGCCTCCGGGGCCATCCCACAGATCTCCGTCGTCCTCGGCCCGGCCGCCGGAGGTGCCGCCTATGGTCCAGCCCTCACGGACGTGGTGATCCTCGGCCCCGAGGGCCGGATCTTCGTGACCGGCCCGGACGTGGTGCGATCGGTGACCGGCGAGAGCGTCGACATGCTCCGGCTGGGTGGTCCTGAGCCGCACGGTCGTCGTTCCGGTGTCGTCCACATCGTCACCGAGACCGAGTGCGAGGCCCTCGAGCGCGCGCGCACCGTCGCCGCGCTGCTCGGCTCCCAAGGCAGCTTGGTCGTCGAGCACGTCGAGGACCGCGACCTGGCCGCAGTGTTGCCCGAGTCGAAGAAGCGGGCCTACGACGTGCACCCACTGGTCACCGAGCTGCTCGACCACGGCACCAGCCAGGAGGTCCACGCCCGCTGGGCGCCCAACATCGCCACCGTCCTGGGTCGCTTCGGTGGCCGCACCGTGGGGGTGGTGGCCAACAACCCGCTGCGCCTCGGCGGCTGTCTCGACTCCTCCTCGGCTGAGAAGGCCGCCCGGTTCGTGCGCATGTGCGATGCCTTCGGGGTGCCGCTGATCGTCCTCGTCGACGTCCCCGGCTATCTTCCTGGCGTCGGGCAGGAGTGGGACGGCGTCGTACGACGCGGTGCCAAGCTGCTGCACGCGTTCGGCGAGTGCGTCGTGCCACGGGTCACCCTGGTGACCCGCAAGACCTACGGGGGCGCCTACATCGCGATGAACGCACGGTCGCTGGGGGCCACCCGCGTCTTCGCCTGGCCCGGCGCCGAGGTAGCGGTGATGGGTGCGGTGGCCGCCGTGCGCGTCCTGCACAAACGCCGCCTGGCCGAGGTCTCCCCCGACATCCGTCCTCAGGTCGAGGCAGAGCTCGCTGCCGAGCACGAGCGCATCGCCGGCGGCGTCGAACGGGCCGTCGAGATCGGCGTCGTCGACGAGATCGTGGCACCCGACAAGACGCGTTCCTCGATCGCTGCGGCGATCAACGCCGCGGTCCAACGAGACGGCGTCCGCCGAGGGCAGCACGGCAACATCCCCCTGTGACCCCAGCAGGGGTAGCGTGAGCGTAACGACGAGGCGTCCGCTGAGTTGTTCGAGGTGAGTGCACGTCACGTCCTGGAGGACCCATGCTTCGCACGAAGATCGCTCGTGTCGCCTCGGCGGCTCTGGTGACGAGCCTGCTCGTGGTCGCCTCACCGCCCGCCTCCCAGGCCGCGCCCGACTACAAGCCGTGGGGCACGGTCAAGTCCAAGAACCACGTCCTCAAGAACGGCTGCCACCGCTACACCTACCGCTATCGGGTCAACGCGCCCAGCGACGACTGGTCGGCGGAGATCCGCTTCATCAGCCCCAATGGGACCGGCCTGGCCGCGAGCAAGATCGACTCCGAGCCCCAGGGGCCCCGAGGCAAGCGCCGGGTCACGGTGTGCCAACCCTCGACCTCGCTCGGGAGGCACAAGATCAAGATGGAGATCATCTACACCGAGGGCGGCACCCTGGTCAGCGGGCGCGTGAAGCCCACGTTCTTCCGGTTCGTCTCCCGCTGAGCCTCAGCACTCCCCCGCGCGCGGAACTGAGACGGGTGTGAGCGTAACCACACGACGTCACGTACGTTAAAGCAGTGTTCAGTACATCTCCTGGGGGAGGACCCATGCTTCGCTCGATGACCGCCCGCGCCGGGGCTACCGCTCTCCTGGCGAGCCTGCTCCTCGTGACGTCGCCACCTTCATCGCAAGCCGCCCGCGACTACCGTCCGTGGGGCACGGCAACCTCGAAGGACCATGTGCTCAAGGCTGGTTGCCACCGCTACGCCTACCGCTACAAGATCACGGCGCCTACGGACGAGTGGATGGCAGAGATCCGCTTCATCGGGCCGAACGGTACCGGACTGGCGTCGAGCGTGATCGATTCCGGGTCGCACCCGGCGAGGGACAAACGACGGATCACCGTGTGTCAACCCTCGACGTCCTACGGCAAGCACACGATCAAGATGAAGGTCACGTACAGCGTGGGCGTGAAGCACACCAGCGGTCAGGTCAAGCCGACGTCCTTCCGCTTCCTGGCGCGGCGCTGATCTGGATCCCGAGGCTCTGCGGCCCGGGGCGTGCGATTCGGGACCCGGGACTCAGACGACCTGGTGCAACCAGCGCACGGGCGCACCTTCGCCGGCGTACCGGAAGGTCTCGAGCTCGTCGTCCCACGGCTTGCCGAGGAGCTTGTCGATCTCGCCGACCAGGGTCGTCTCTCCCAGCGCTGCCTTCACGACCGCTGCCTTGAGCCGGTCCTCAGGGATCATGAGGTCGCCATGCAGCCCGATCACCGCGTGGAACACGCCGAGGTCGGGAGTGAAGGAGAAACGCGCACCCTCGGTGACAGAGCTGGGCTCCTCGGTGACCTCGAAACGAAGGTGGCTCCAACCTCGGAGCGCGGAGGCGATCGACGCGGCCGAGCCCACCGGCCCGGACCAGGACAGCTCCGAGCGGTAGTTGCCCGCCTGAGCCGGCTGCGGCGTCCAGACCGCGCTCACGGGCGCGCTGAGCACTCCGCCTACCGCCCACTCGATGTGGGGGCACAAGGCAGAGGGCGCCGAGTGCACGTACAGGACTCCCCTGGCCGTGCTCACATTGCTGGTGCGAGTCGTCACATCGATCTCCTTCATCTCCGGCGCGAGCTACGCCTTCCCCAGCGGGCTCGTCATGGAACTGAGATCCAGGTGACCTAGTGACAGATGTGTAGTTAGACCATCATTGTGACGCATGGGGACGCGCGGCGCCAGCCCTGGCCGTGGAGACGTCCATCATGGCCGCCACCACCTCCTCGGCGATGCCCAGTCCGCCGAGGTGGCTCTCGCCGTCGATCACGCGCAGCTGCGCATCGGGCAGCCGCTCCACCATGTGCTGGCCGTGGGCGAATGGGACGATGTGGTCTGCATCCCCGTGCCACCACACCACCGGCGCGGTGACGTCTGCCGGCGCGAAGCCCCACTCGCGGGTGAACAGCAACAGGTCGTTGAGCGGCGCCGACGTCTGAAACCGGGAGCCGTTCAACAAGTCGTCGAGAAACATCGCCTTGAACTCGGGGCGGCCCAGCAGGGTCTTGTCCCCGGTCGGCTGCACCGCGGCATAGAGATCGAGGCCAGGGCCGGCCAGGGGCTTGACCAGGCGGATCGCTGCGGTGAGCCCGATCCCCAGCGGCACGCGTCCAGCGGCGATCAACGGGGCCAGCCGCACTGCCAACCGGATGATGCCGCCCTCGACCGCATCCGGGCCGCGAGTGGGAGCCACACCCCCGAGGACGCCGATGCTCCGCACCCGGTCCGGCAGGCCAGCTCCGGCGGCCAGGGCGTAGGGCCCTCCCCCGGAGAGACCGATCATGCGTACGTCTTCGATGGCCAGCGCGTCCAGGAGCATCGCCAAGTCCTGGGTCCAGTCCAGGATGTCGGGATAGAGGTACGGCGTGGAGGAGCCGATGCCTGGACGATCGATCCCCACGATGCGGAGACCGCGCTCCTCCGCGTAGGCGCGAGCCTCGAACGGGATCTGCCGGCGAGCCCCTGGCGTACCGTGCATCCACACCAGCGCCTCCCCGCGTGGGGAGCCGTACTCCGCGAAGCTCAACCTCCGGCCGTCGCGGACCGCGACGGTGCCTTCGAGCGCAGGTCGCTTCACGTTTCTCATGGGCTGCATTCTTCCATGCATCCCAGCGCCAATTCACCCGTCTCGCGCCGAGGGATCCCACGCGGGCCTAGTCTTTGCCCATGGCCAGTTCAGGGTCGGACAACCTCACCGTCCGAAGCAGCCGCACCCGGGGCCTCGTCATCGGCGTCATCGTGCTCCTGGGCGCGCTGGGCCTTGCCGTCTGGCAGGGTCAGCACCCATCGCCGCTGCCGACGTCGACTCGCACCGTCAATGCCAGCACTCCGGTGGACGAAGCCGTGTACATCGGGATGGCAGACGGGATCGACGGCAGGCTCCTGCACCTGTCGGGAGTGAAAGTGCAGACCACGAGCAACACCGATGTCAGCGTCATACCGCTGCTGTGCCGAGGCGGTCGGATCGAGGCCACCACCGATCCAGAGGCTTTCTGCTCCGAGCTGGTCAACCCGGAGGGCCAAGACCTTCGGGTCGGCGACTCCGTGGTGCTGCAGGTCCTCAGTGACGAGCCGGCCGTTGCCGTGATCGATCCGGTACGACTGGGGTTCCGCGAAGGCCTCCAGTGGGGGACGTTCCCCACCGGTGCGGGCGCCGTGGTCCGCGTGCTCTCTCGTTGACGAATCGGGTCCTCACTGTTACCCAGCAGACCCGACCAGGCGCTCAGACCGGCTGATCAGACCTGATGACCGCGCTTTTCGAGCTCCTCAGCCCGCTCGGCAGCGTCGGTGAGCTCCAAGCTGTCGATCGCGTGCGTGCGGTGAAACCATGCCAGCGCATCGTCGTGGCGACCTGCTGCGACCAACGCGTCGGCGTAGGCGTAGCGCAACCGGACCACCCACGGCTGACGCGACTTGTTGTTGAGCGGCGCGAGCTCCAACGTACGCAGGGCAGCATCGAGCTGACCCATGTCGCGGCGAGCGCCTGCTTCCACCAACGTCATCTCTGCTTTGGCCTCGGGGGCGAAATTGACCACCGAAGGGCTCTTCGAGAGCTTCAGGGCGTCCTCCGGGCGCCCGAGCGCGCGGTGGCAGTCGGCCATGATCGGCAGGTAGGCAGTCGCGCCATTCATCCGCTTCGCAGCACGGAGCTCAGCCAACGCCTCGGCGTAGTGGCCCGCCGCGTACGCCGCCTCCCCGGTCGCCTCGCGCACCACTGCCAACCGCGGCGCACGCGCGCGAGCCGCCAGCGTGTGCTGGTACGCGGTCTCAGGGTCCTCTTCTAGCAGGGCGCCCGCTGCGGCAAGATGCCGCGCGACCCGCGCGGCAAGCTTCTCCGGAAGGCCCTTGAACTGAGCAGTGATCGCGCGGTCAAGCTCTCCGCCAGTGATCTCGTCCGGGAGCTCAGGACCGTCGTAGACGGACTGCTCAACCGTTCGAGGGACGTCCCGCTTGTCCTCTGGGCGCTTCCAGTCGCTCCGGCGCCCGCCGTCGCTCTTGCCACCATCGTTGCGGCCGCTGCTGCGACCACCGCCGGACGACCGGGGCTTGTCGGCTCCACGTCCCTGGGGACGCCCACCGCTCGAGGCACCTCGCGCTCCGCGCCGTTCCTCCGCCACGATCTTCACCCTTTGCTGTTGAACCACTGTGAACGAGACCCCCACAGAGTAAGGGCCGAAATGTAGTAGAGGCCACCCGGAGGTGGCCCCTACTGAAGAATTGTCCGGCGGCGTCCTACTCTCCCACAACCTCGCGATTGCAGTACCATCGGCGCTGGCAGGCTTAACTTCCGGGTTCGGGATGGGACCGGGTGTTTCCCTGTCGCTAGGGCCGCCGTAACTCTATGAACCCCGTGGCCCGCCCCGGTTTCGTGGGGGGTGGGTGGGGTTGAATTATGGGTGTTGCTGTGTGTAGTGGACGCGGGCACGTGTTGTAGGTGCGTTTGTGGTGTTGGTTGAGGGTTTGTATGGCAAGCCCTCGGCCTATTAGTACCAGTCGGCTGGGCATTACTGCTGTACACCTCTGGCCTATCAACCCAATAGTCTGTTGGGGGCCTTAACCCACAAAG
>JBAVCA010000034.1:0-9772 GCA_049586475.1 Nocardioides sp. | reverse complement strand
GCAGCACCCCGACCTCGGGCAGGCCGAGGCCCTCGCCGCCGTACGCCTCGGGAACTGCCAGCGACAGCAGGCCGGCTGAGGCCAGGGCCTTCCAGTCGGCATCGCGCTCGAGAGCCTGGGTGACGACGCTGCGGACAGCCTCGATCGACTCCGGGTCGGCCGGCTGGAAGCCGTCAACCGCCTCGGTCGGTGCTGCTGCTTCGACTGCCATGTCCGTTGTCACGCGCTGCTCCTCGGTACCGTCGACGACGCCGTACACGAAACTGTAACCTGTTCTAGTCTCGGGTTGCCATGCCCACAAAGGTTGACCACACGTCGAACGGCGGACCGATGAGCCCCCTCTCCCCCCTGGGACTCCTGCGCAACCGGGTGTACCTGCCCTTCACCCAGATCCCGCCCGGGCGGATGGTCGATCTGCCCGGACGGGGGTCGACCTACGTCACCGACACACCGGGACCAGACCCGCAGGCCCCCACGGTGGTGCTGCTTCATGCCCTGGGCTGCACCGGGCTCCTGACCTGGTTCCCCTCCATCGCCCCCCTCTCCCGACGTTTCCGGGTGGTGACCCTCGACCTCCGCTGGCACGGGCAGGGGATCACCGACGAGGAGTTCTCGCTCTACGACTGCGCTGATGACGTCGCCGCCTTGATCGACGTGCTCGACCTGCGCAAGGTGATCATCGTGGGCTACTCCATGGGCGGCGTGGTCGCCCAGCGGGTCTGGCGCCAGCACGGAGCCAAGGTCCAGGGGCTCGTGCTGTGCTCGACGACCGACAAGTTCCAGCTGAAGGTGGTGGAGCGGGGCTTCTTCGCCGGCATGGGCACCACGATGATGGGCTTGCGCGGGCTCTCGCGGTCCGCGACCCTCACGCGTGCAGCCAGAGCGGCTGCGGAGGCCACCGACCTGGTCTCCGGCGACATCCAGGACTGGGCGATCAGGGAGTTCCGCTCGACGAGCCCCTGGGCGGTGGGCCAGGCCCTTGCCGCACTCGGACGTCATCACTCCCGGCCGTGGCTGGGACGGATCGACGTCCCCACAGCCGTCGTGGTGACCACCAAGGACCGGGTCATTCCCGCCCGACGCCAGTTCGCCCTGGCCCGCGCCATCGCCGGCGCGACGGTGCACGAGGTCGACTCCGGCCACGCGGCGTGCGTGCTGGAGTCGGAGAAGTTCGTGCCGGCGCTGCTGGAGGCGGTGCACACGGTCAACGCCCGGCGGCGGGACTTTCGGCGCGAGTCCGAGCCCGGCTGACTCCCCTGACCTCTTGCTCGTGGTGCGACACCGCGCGTTGCCAGCGGTGGGAGGAGCACGGCAATTGCTGCAGGCCGGTCGTCGAGTGAGATCATGGATCATGAGCGAGCACGCGTTCGATTGGAGCGCCCCGCACACCGATGAGCGCGCCGTCCGTCGGCCGCTGCGGCCGAGCGACGACCCGTTCTACGACGCGCCGGCCGACGTCACGACTCTGGCGCCCGGCACCATCGTGCGTAGTCGGCAGGTGCACGTCGCGTTCCTGGGGCTCGTCACCCAGCGCGGGATCACCGCGTGGCAGCTCGCCTACCGCAGCACCGACCTCCACGGGGCGGCCGAGGTCGCAGTGACGACGATCCTCGTGCCGCGCGGGCACGACCCCAAGCACCCCCAGCGTCTCGTCGCCTACCAATGTGCCATCGACGCCGTGTCCGACCGTTGCTTCCCGTCGTATGCCCTGCGTCCTGGGTCCCGAGCCTGGGGTGCGCTGCCGCAGTTCGAGCTGACGATCATCGCAGGCCTGCTCGACAAGGGGTACGCCGTGAGCCTCTGCGACCACGAGGGGCGGCACGGCCACTTCGCCGCGCCGCGCGAGCCGGGCTACCGCGTGCTCGACGGGATCCGCGCGGCGACGGCGTTCCCGCCGACCGGGATGACCCTGCAGACTCCTCTGGGGCTGTTCGGTTACTCCGGCGGCGGTATGGCCTCGGCCTGGGCGGCGGAGATGGCACCGCAGTACGCGCCTGAGCTCGACCTCGTCGGTGCCGTCCTAGGCTCACCGGTCGGCGACCCCGGCGAGGCCTTCATCAAGCTCAACGGCGGGCTGAACGCGGGACTTCCTGCCCTCGTCGTGTCCGGTCTTCGACACGCCTACCCCGGTCTTGGCAAGATCGTGCGCCGGCACACACACGTTGACGGCATCAGGCGCCTCGACCAGCTTCAGGAGATGACGACGGTCGCCGCCGTGGTGCGCTACGCGTTCGACGACTTTGACGACTTCCTCGACCCACCGCTGGCCGATGTCCTCGCAGAGCCCGAGGTGATCGAGGTGTTCAACGATCTCCGCCTCGGCCTCGACGCTCCCCAGTGCCCCGTCCTGGTCGTGCAAGCGGTCCACGACCAGATCATCGATGTCGCCGATGTCGACGCGCAGGTCGCTCGGTACGTCGAAGCAGGCGTCGAGGTGACCTACCTACGCGATCGGCTGAGCGAGCACATCTCACTGATGATCCTCGCCCTGCCCACCATGTTGGCGTGGCTCGACGAGCGCTTCCGTGACGACTCGGAGCCGATCACGACCAGCACCCGAACCGTCGCCTCGACCGCTCTCTCGCCGCGGACGTGGCCGGGCTTCGTCCGCATGGGCGTCGCTGCAGCGAAGACGGCAGCCGGCCGCGCAGGCTGACGATGCTAAGGCTGCCGTCACGGCTTGCAGCCCAGCTGACCCGCATCAGCCACTCCCGCGCTGCGGACGACAGCTGCCTCAGTCCAGTGGGGTGTCGAGCCAACCGACGAATCGGCTGCCGATACCCAGGATCTCCTCCCGATGGCCGCCAGGGAGCGGACGCGGCAGAACGGAGGGCTGATGGGCAGCGCAGCTGACGAAGGTGAACGTCGGCCACCACTTCTTCGGCCGGGCTCTCTCGGTGAACCCGCACACGCTGCAGGTCAGATCCACCCATACCGGCTTCTTGCCGGTCCGATTGGCTCGGGACTGGACCAGCCACGGGGGCGGACTGTCCTCGAGCTCAGCCAGCTGGGCTTCGGTCAGCGTCGCGGGCAGACCGTGTCGGGTGGCCATCTCCAAGGGGATGTCCAAGCGTTGAGCAGCGTCGCGGCGGGTGATCATCGTCCCGGAGATCCGACTACGCCTTCTTCGCCCCGGCCCGGGTGCTCCGCGCGCTTCGGATCGGCGTAGCACTCGCCTCACCCCGTGCCACGGCAGCGCTCAGCTTCTCCAGCTCCTCGGGGAAGCGACGCACCAGCGCCTCGGCGTCGGGCATCGACTCGCGGCACGCGATCACGCCGACGTGCACCTGGCCGTTGTTGGACATCACGGTGATGTTGAGACCCGATCCGTGGAAGACCGGGCCGAGCGGATAGAGGGCGTTGATCTGTCCGCCCATGAAGTAGAGCGGGATCGGTGGTCCCGGGACGTTGGAGATGACGAGGTTCTGTACGACCGGGTGCTTCTCGGCCAACCGGAGTCCGGCGTAGGCGCGCACGGCGAGACCGAAGGTTCGCGGCGCCGCGAACTCGGCCCAGTCCTGGAGCGAGTCGGCGCTGATCGCCTTCTGGTGCTCCTTGGCGTTGCGGTTGCCGTCCGCCATGTCCTGGAGTCGTTCGAGCGGGTCCTCGACATCAGTCCCGAGCCGGGCGAAGAGCGAGGAGACCTTGTTGGCCCCGCCAGAACGTTTGGAGGTTTCTCGCACGCTCACCGGGACGCACGCGATGAGGGAGGCGTCCGGCAGCTCGCCCCGGTCCTCGAGGTAGGCACGCAGAGCACCTCCGGACACGGCGAGCACGACGTCGTTGACCGTCGTGCCGGTGGCGGTCTTGATCGACCTGATCGCCTCGAGGTCGAGGTCGGTCAGGGCGATGCTGCGGTGCCCGGTGATGGTGCCGTTGAACGACGTGCGGGGTGCCGTCAGCGGTGCGGCCATCGCGGTCCCTCGACGCGCGCGACCGATCGTCTTGGCGACGCTCTCCACCGTGGGTGCCACGATCTTGACCGCATGGACCGGCAGCGACAGCTTGGTGACCACGGCACGTCCGAACAGCTCTCGCGAGCCGGCCGCGCGGCCGTGCCTTCCTCCTGCTTCGAGGGCCAGCGGTGCAGAGTGAGGGTCGAGCGAGCACAGGTGCGAGATGAGGTTGGAGCCGGACACCCCGTCCACGGTCGCGTGGTGCATCTTGGAGAAGATGGCGATCTTGCCGTCGTCGTAGCCCTCGATCACCCACATCTCCCACAGCGGGCGTGAGCGGTCCAGGGGAAGGCCCGCCAGGTGCGAGGTCAGGGCGATCAGCTCGCCGTAGCCGCCGGGGCTCGGCAGAGCCAGCCGGTGCACGTGGCGCTCGATGTCGAACTGCTTGTCCTGGACCCAGATCGGGTGGTCGAGCCCGAGCGGGACGCGGCGCAGCTTGCGGGTGAAGGCTGCGACGTCGCGCACCTGGGCGTCGATCGCGGCACGCATGGCCTCGAAGGAGTACGGCTCAGGCATGGTCGAGGGATCGATGACGATCACACCGCACACGTGCATGAGCTGGGCGGGCGTCTCCAGGTACAAGAAGCTCGCGTCGAGTCCGGACAAGCGGTCCATGTGCTGATCCTCAAGGGTCGGTCGTGCCCAGGTGAAAGGTGTTGCTCAACGAGCGATCCTACGTGCCCGAGGTCACGCGAGTGACACCACACGATCGCCTATGTTCGCCGTATGGGTTTCCGCCGACGCCAGCTGGTCCTCGCCTCGCTCACCGCGAACGCCATCCGACCGGTGCCGGGCTTTCGCATCTCGTTCCCCGTGTTCTTCGCCGGGTGGCTCACCGGCGAGCTGGCACCCCACCTGCTCGCGGCGACGGTGGCCGACAGCACGGGACATCTGACGGGCCGATCCTCGCGTCGTGACCCCGTCGGGCTGGCGTTCTCCGCGGCCACGATCGCAGGCCTGGGCTTCCTGATCGCTCAGAGCCGACGCAGCGGCGAGGTGGCCGAGGCGGCCTTGGCCGAGGCGCTGGGCGAGGACTACCAGGACGCCCTCGACGCTCGTCCCACCCCTGCGGAGCTCGCCACGCCGTGGCGGTCCTTGATCTACCCGTTCCGGATCCGGGACAGCGGTGTCGTCGTGGAACGCGACATCGCCTACAACCACCACGGACGACGCGGTTTCCTCGATGTCTACCGCCCCACCGAACCTCGCACCGACGCTCCGGTGCTGCTCCAGGTTCACGGTGGTGGCTGGACCATCGGCAAGAAAGAGCAGCAGGGGCTTCCCCTCATGAAGCACCTCGCAGCGAAGGGCTGGGTCTGCGTCGCGATCAACTATCGCCTCGCACCACGAAACCCTTTCCCCGCGCACATCATCGACGTGAAGCAAGCCATCGCCTGGGTTCGAGACAACATCGCCGCCTACGGCGGCAACCCTGACTACATCGCGATCACCGGCGGGTCGGCCGGAGGCCACCTCGCTGCCCTCGCCGCGCTGACGGCGGGCGACACCGCCTGGCAACCGGGTTTCGAGGATGCCGACACCTCGGTCCAGTGCGCGGTCCCCCACTACGGTGCCTACGACTTCGCCGGCATCAGCAACGTCGCCAGCGCGACGCTGATGCGCGACACGTTTCTGGGCCCCAGGGTGCTGGCTACCTCCTACGACGCTGATCCTGCCGCCTTCGAGGCAGCCTCGCCCCTGGCGCGGATCACGCCGGAGGCACCCGACTTCCTCGTCATCCACGGCGCTCGCGACAGCCTGGTCGACGTGCGGCAGGCGCGGATGCTCGTCGAGCGATTGAGGGCGACCTCGGAGCAGACCGTGGTCTACGTCGAGCTGCCCGGGGCGCAGCACGCCTTCGACATCTTCCCCTCGATCCGGTCTGCCCATGTCGTCCGGGCGATCGACCGGTACCTGCACTGGCACTGGAACACGTGGCGTGCTGGGCGCGACCACTCCGCAGAGCTGACCGAGGGGTCGCCGAGCTCCGACTGCTCCCCTGGTTGACCTCGATGCCCGGGCCGAGTCTCAGCGAGGGAGACCGAGGATCCGCTCACCCGCGATGTTGCGCAGGATCTGCGTGGTCCCGCCGGCGATCGAGAGGCAGCGGGTGTTGAGCATCTCCCAGACGTCTGCGCCCAGCTCTGCCGACGGGTTCACGATCGCGGCGCCCTGCAGCTCCACGACCAGCTCGGCGCCGTCCTGCCGGTTGCGGACGCCGAGCAGCTTGGCTACCGAGGACTCTGCCCCCGGCCCCTGGCCGGCCAGCGAGCGCAGCACGGTGCGGACCCCCAGGAGCGAGCACACCGTGGCCAGAGCCACCGAGTGCCCGACCCGCACCCGCTGAGAGGGGGTGAGCTCTGAGGTGGCGGCCAGGCTCACGGCGCGTTCGGTGCTCGTGCTCAGGCGGCTGGTCGCCATCGCGATCCGCTCGTTGGCCAACGTCGTGCGCGCCAGCCGCCACCCGTCTCCAGGCTGGGCCACCAGGCACTCGTCGGGGACGAAGACGTCATCCAGGAAGACCTCGTTGAACAACGCGGCGCCGGTGATCTCTCGCAACGGACGGATGTCGAGGCCCTCGGACCCCTTCATGTCGACCAGGAAGTAGCTGATGCCCTTGTGCGGCGGCGCGTCCTGGTCGGTTCTCGCCAGGCAGATCCCCCAGTCCGCACGCTCGGCGACCGAGGTCCACACCTTCTGCCCGGACAGGCGCCAGCCGCCGTCGACCTTGACGGCCTTGGTCCGCAGCGAGGCCAGGTCGGAGCCAGATCCCGGTTCGGAAAAGAGCTGGCACCAGGTGAGGTCCCCCAGCAGCGAGTCACGCACGAACCGCTCACGCTGTTCGGCGCTGCCGTGCTCGATGATGGTGGGGAGCGCCCAGCCGGCGATGACGATGTCGGGTCGCTCCACCCCGGCCCGGGCCAGCTCCTGGTCGATCACGATCTGGCTGACCGCGTCCGCGCCGATCCCGGCGGGCGCCGGCCAGTGCGGCATCAGGTAGCCGGAGTCGACGAGGACGGCGCGACGTTCTGCGTCGGCGGCAGCTGCGATCGCTGCGACCTGCTCACGAACAGCGGGACGGATCGCCTCGTCGCGCCCCTCGAGGTCGACCTCGAGGTGGCGTCGAGCACCGCTGACGGTTCGCTCGGTCAGACGTGCGGCTGCCGTGTCGGCATCGCCCAGCAGTGCTCGGAGCGAGAGCGCCCGGCGCAGGTACAGGTGGACGTCGTGCTCGTAGGTGAACCCGATGCCGCCGAGCACCTGGATGCAGGTCTTGGCGGTGGCCACCGCGCCGTCGAGCGCCACCGCTTGGGCCACGTCGGCCGCGAAGGCCCACTGCTCGTCATCGGCGGACGCGGCGCTGGCGACGTCCCAGGCGACTGCCGTGACCGCCTCGGCGGTCTCGAGCATCTCGGCGCACAGGTGCTTGACGGCCTGGAAGGAGCCGATCTTCTGACCGAACTGCTCGCGGACCTTGGCATGGTCGACCGCGGTTGCCAGGCACCAGCGCGCGATCCCTGCGGCCTCGGCAGCGGCGAAGGTGAGCGCAGTCCGACGAACCAGGTCACGGTCGAGGTGCGGAATCGCGTGCGCCTCGCTCAGGTCGACCTCGACAGCAGCAAACCGCCGGGACAGGTCCAGCCCCAGACTCGGCTCCACGGTTGCAGCGCCCACGGCGACCAGCCACCAGGCGTCGCGCTGGTCCGGGAGGAGCAGGTGGGTCGCCGACGAGGCGTCCCACACGGCGCGCAGGTCGGAGTCGAGCGACAGGCCGACGAGCATCTCTCCGGACGCCAGCGCAGCTCCTACCTCGTCCACATCACCCAGCAGGTGCGCGGCGACCGCGGCGCCGAGCAGCGGCCCAGGGACCAGCCCGTGGACGCAGGCCTCGAGGGCCACGGCGAGGTCGAGCGGAGAGCCGCCAGCGCCACCCACCGCCTCGGGGAGCCCGATCGTGGCAACGCCCATCTCGCCCACGCTGCGCCAGATCTCGTCGAAGGTTGCGGCAGGATCGGACTCGGCCGCTCGCGCTGCCTCGATCCCGGCGAGCGACGAGGCCCACTTGCGCAGGCTGTCAGCGAGCTCGATGTGCTCGTCGTTGATGCCGATCGACATGAAGATCCATCCTCATAACTAGAACGTGTTCCAATCCTACTAGGATCCTCTTGTGTCCGACATGCCTGCCGACCTGCTTGATCATGCCCGCCGCGCCAAGGGCTTCATGCCGCTCGACGAGGGCGCGCTTCTCTACCGGGTCGCTGCCGACCGGGCCCCGCACGGCCCGCTGCTCGAGGTGGGGACCTACTGCGGGAAGTCGGCGATCCATCTCGGAGCGGCAGCGCGGGAGTGCGACCACACCGGCGCGGTCGCCTTCACCGTCGACCACCACCGCGGCTCCGAGGAGAACCAGGCCGGCTGGGAACACCACGACACCACGCTCGTGGACCCGCAGACCGGGCTGATGGACACGCTGCCGGTCTACCGCCGCACGATCGCCGCAGCCGGCCTTGAGGCCTATGTCGTAGCCCTGGTCGGGAGCAGCACGACGATCAGCGCGCACTGGCGCACGCCGTTGAGCTTGCTGTTCATCGACGGGGGCCACGCCGAGGAGCACGCTCAGAACGACTACGCCGGGTGGGCGCCGTGGGTCATGTCCGGTGGCTACCTGGTCATCCACGACGTCTTCGAACGGTCCGAGGACGGCGGCCAGGCGCCCTTCCACGTCTTCCTCCGCGCCCTCGAGAGCGGCGCCTTCGTCGCGGTGGAGACGGTCGGATCGATGCGGGTGCTCCGCCGCGTCGCGGGTCAGGCCGGTCAGCCGGTGGGCTGAGGTCTCACCGTGGTGAGCGCGCCGATCCGACGATCTCGGACTCGCACCCGCACTCCAGGGCCAGCTCTTGGAAGTGCGGCGCGAGCGAGGTGCCCCGCATGATGCCCGAGCCTGG
Source organism: Nocardioides sp. (assembly GCA_049586475.1). GTDB lineage: Bacteria > Actinomycetota > Actinomycetes > Propionibacteriales > Nocardioidaceae > Nocardioides. The sequence goes on along the minus strand of JBAVCA010000034.1, from coordinate 870 downwards.
CGAGGAGTGGCCGTAGGTCTCGCCGAGGGCGTCGACCGCCAGGATCACAGCAGCCGCGGTGTACGTGGTGTGCTCGACCGGCCAGTAGACGTCCTTGATCTCACCCTCGTAGACCCAGCCGGTCCAGTAGGCGCCGTCCTCGGCCTGACGGGTGATCTGCATGTCGGCGAGCAGCTGCCACGACCGTTTGTGGTCCCCGACGGCGTCGAGCGCCATGGCCAGCTCGCACGTCTCGGCACCGGTCACCCACGGGTTGGTGTCGACGCAGTGGATCCCCAGGCCCGGCACGACGAAGTCGTCCCACCGGGTGGCCAGCAGCTCCAACGCCTCCTCGCCACGCACAGCGCCGCCGAGGACCGGGTAGTACCAGTCCATGGAGTAGGACGACTTGTCCTCGAAGAGGTCGCGGTGCTGGCGGATGGCGTGGCCCAGCCGACCGCCGGCCAGCTCCCACTCAGGCTGGGGGTCGTCGAGCAGCTCGGCCAGGGCGACACCGGCTCGCAGGGACTGATAGATGCTCGAGGAGCCCGCGAGCAGGGCAAAGTCCTGGGTGGGGGTCCAGTTGATCCCGCCGAAGGGCAGCTGCTGAGAGACGACCCAGTCCAGACCTGCTCGGACCGACTGCCAGTGCTTGACGACGTAGGCGATGTCGTGACGCACCAACCAGTGGTGCCAGAGCCCGACGGCGAAGTAGGCGCTCATGTTGACCTCGCCGCGCTCGTCGTCGACGGCTCCGGCAACGATCTTCATCGGCCACGAGCCGTCGGCGCGCTGCATCGTCGGCACCCAGTCGTAGGCGCGCTCGGCTGCCTCGACCTGGCCACCGACGAGGAGCGCCATGGCTGCCTCGACGTGGTTCCAGATGTCGAC
>JBAVCA010000033.1:0-52194 GCA_049586475.1 Nocardioides sp. | reverse complement strand
GGCCAAGGAGCCGCGTCGCTGGTTGATCTCGTGCACCGAGAGAGCTGCCCCGTCGTCCTGCAGCGCGAGGTCGGCGATCTCCAGTGCCTGGAGGCCGCGCTCGGCCAGATCGACGCAGCGTGACGGCACACCGGGAGCCGCAGCAAGAGGCGGACGATGTCTCAAGTTCATCAGTCGGTCGGCGATCTCAGGTCGCCACCGCGCCACGTCGAGCGCGGCGAGGCGGTCGGCAGATTCCAGGAGCACAGCGCGCAGCTCACGGTCGGCCTCACCGACATCGGGGAGCTGACGCCGACGTGCGGCAATCGGCGTCCACTCGACCGTGGGGCCGACCCGGGAGGGCACCAGTCCGGACTCCGTACCGAGCACCAGCACGGCTTCTCCTACCTCGAGTGCGGCGTCGTTGAAGGCCACCGGCCCGCCCAGGCCGACCAGGTCCCCCTCCGCCGGGAAGGCCGCGCCGAAGCCGGTCGCCCCGACCTGGCGTAGGCGCGCGAGCTCGCTCAGCAAGCTGCGCGAGCCTTCCGAGGAGATCACGACGTGTGTGACGTCGTCGGCGAGCACGGCGTCCAGGAGGTCGTCGGGACCGACCTGTCCCCGTAGCCAGGAGGTGCCCCACCACGCCAGCCGGCCGGACACGGGCAGCCGGCTGAGCCCTAGGAGGTCGTCGTTGCTCACGTCGACCGACGATAGTCGCGCCGTGGTTCTCCCGACGCAAGCGAGCGGCGTGCGTGGTCGCCGAGTTGCTGTCCTCTGCCTGCTCGGCTCTCGCTAGGGTGACGCCATGGCTGCGGTGCTGGAGTTCTCGGACGTGACGGTGCGCCGCGGCGGCGCGCTCCTGCTGGACCGGATCACCTGGGTGGTGCGCGAGGGCGAGCGCTGGGTGATCCTCGGCCCCAACGGTGCCGGAAAGACCACGCTGCTACAGGTAGCGGCCGCCCAGCTGCATCCCTCGGGCGGCTCGGCCGGCGTGCTCGGAGAGCTCCTCGGCTCCGTCGACGTCTTCGAGCTGCGCCCTCGGATCGGGCTGACGAGCGCCGCCCTGGCCGATCGCCTGCCGCGCCACGAGCTGGTCCGGGACGTGGTGATCTCGGCGTCGTACGGCGTGCTCGGGCGCTGGCGCGAGGAGTACGACGACCTGGACCACCGGCGCGCCGACGACCTGCTGGTCGAGGTCGGGGTGCAGCACCTTGCCGATCGCACCTTCGGGACCCTGAGCGAGGGCGAGCGCAAGCGCGTGCAGGTGGCTCGGGCGCTGATGACCGACCCCGAGCTGCTGCTGCTCGACGAGCCAGCCGCCGGCCTCGACCTCGGCGGCCGTGAGGACCTCGTGTCCACGCTGTCCACGTTGGCCTACGACCCCCACTCCCCGGCGACGGTCCTGGTGTCCCACCACGTCGAGGAGATCCCGCCCGGCTTCACGCACGCGTTGCTGCTGCGGCAGGGACGCGTGGTGGCCCAGGGGCCGGTCGACGAGGTGCTGACCGAGCCGTCGCTCTCGGCGGCCTTCGGCATGCCCCTGCGACTGACGCACGCCGACGGTCGGTACGCAGCGCGTCGCCACGTTCGACACAGGTGAGGCTGGTGTGGCCCACGGACCGCGTGGGTAGAGTCGCCACATGGACTGGATCAGCGAGAACGCCTGGAGCGCCTGGCTCGCCGCAGCAGCGCTGCTCGGCGTCGCGGAGATGTTCAGCCTCGACCTGATCATGATCATGCTCGCGGTGGGCGCCGTCGCAGCAATGGTGCTGGCTCTCGTCGGTGCGCCGCTCGCCCTGCAGGTCGTAGCAGCGGCGGCTGTCTCAGTCGGGATGCTCGCGCTGGTGCGACCCTCGATGGCCAAGCGACTGCACCACGGGCCGACCCTGACGCAGGGCCACGAGAAGCTTCTCGGCCAGCGCGGCACCGTGACCCAGGAGATCAGTGGTCTCCAGGTGGGCCGGATCAGGCTCGCCGGCGAGGTGTGGACCGCAGCGCCCTACGACGAGAGCATGTCGATCGCCGAGGGCGAGACCGTGGAGGTGCTCCAGATCCGCGGCGCCACCGCGTACGTCCACCCTGTCCCGCAGCTCGATTCCTGATTCGTTCCGACCACTGACCACGACCCGCTGGCAGAAGCCGGTACCGGCAACAAAAGGAGAACCATGGACGTCGCGCTGATCCTGCTGGGGATTCTGCTGCTCTTCGTGATCGTGCTGCTCGGCAAGACGGTGCGGATCGTTCCGCAGGCACGGGCGGGCATCGTCGAGAGATTCGGCAAGTACCGGGTCACGCTGACGGCGGGCCTGAACATCGTGGTCCCCTTCATCGACAAGCTCCGCTACCAGATCGACCTGCGCGAACAGGTCGTGAGCTTCCCGCCGCAGCCGGTCATCACCCAGGACAACCTGGTCGTCTCGATCGACACCGTCATCTACTTCCAGGTCACCGACCCGGTGGCGGCGACCTACGAGATCGCCAACTACATCCAGGCTGTCGAGCAGCTCACCATGACCACCCTGCGCAACATCGTCGGCGGCATGGACCTCGAAGGCACTCTCACCAGCCGCGACGAGATCAACACCCGATTGCGAGGCGTCCTCGACGAGGCGACCGGCAAGTGGGGCATCCGGGTCAACCGGGTCGAGCTCAAGGGCATCGACCCGCCGCCCTCGATCAAGGACTCGATGGAGAAGCAAATGCGGGCCGACCGCGACAAAAGGGCGCAGATCCTCACGGCGGAGGGTGGTCGACAAGCAGCGATCCTCACCGCCGAGGGCGAGAAGCAGTCCTCGATCCTCACCGCCGAGGGGGACCGCGAGTCGCTGATCCTGCGAGCCCAGGCCGACCGGGAGGCCTCGATCCTGCGGGCCCAGGGTGAGGGGCAAGCCATCCTCACCGTCTTCCAGGCGATCCACGACGGCAACCCGGACCAGTCGCTGCTCTCCTACCAGTACCTGCAGATGATGCCGAAGATCGCTGAGGGTTCCTCCAACAAGCTCTGGATCGTGCCGAGCGAGATCGGCAAGGCGCTCGAGGGCCTGGGTTCCACCATGAACGACCTCAGAGGCATCCCCGACAAGACAGGGGGAGTGCGCCACCGGGTCGACATGGGCTCTCTCGACACCCCGGCGCTCCGAGGCGAAGGAGAACCGGACGCCGAACGTCGCCGCACCAGCGCCGCCGTGGAGCAGGCGATCGCGGAAGCCGCAGCCGCGGCGAACCCCAACAAACCACGGTCCACGCCCACGGACCCTGCGCAAGGCCTCGACTCCTCGGTGTCTCCCGGCGAGGTCCCGCCGGAGGATCCGCCGGGCTCGTCACCCTCCTGACGTGACGCTGCTGGAGTCGGTCGCGATCCTGCTCGCCGGCGTCGGGGCCGGAACGATCAATACCGTGGTGGGCTCCGGCACGCTGATCACCTTTCCCACCCTGCTCGCCTTCGGTGTTCCCCCCGTGACCGCCAACGTCTCCAACACCATCGGCTTGGTGCCGGGCACGCTGACCGGGGCGTACGGGTATCGACGCGAGCTCGGCGGGCAGCGCGGTCTCGTGCTGCGGCTGCTGTCGGCATCCGTGCTGGGGGGCATCGCGGGAGCGGTGCTGCTGCTGACCCTTCCCTCAGCAGCCTTCGAGGCCGTCGTGCCCGTGCTCATCGGGGTCGGCGTGCTGCTGGTGATCTTCCAGCCGCGGCTCGCCGACCGGGTCGCAGCCCGTGCTGGTCGCCGCCCGGCGGAACGAGGCGCGAGCGAGAGCCGGTGGGTCTGGCCGACGATCCTGGGCACGGGCGTGTACGGGGGCTACTTCGGAGCGGCGCAGGGGGTGCTGCTGATGGGAGTGCTCGGGATCGGCGTGCCGCAGGAGATCCAGCGCAACAACGCGGTCAAGAACGTCTTGGCCAGCGCGGTCAACGTCGTGGCCGCGATCGTCTTCCTGCTGGTCGCCGACATCGACTGGGCGATCGTCGGGCTGATTGCAGCCGGCGCCACTCTCGGCGGGCTCATCGGAGCGCGCGTGGGCCGACGCCTCCCGCCGATGGTGCTGCGCGTCGTGATCGTGGTGGTGGGCGTCGTCGCCGTGACGGCGTTCGTCGTGGGCTGAGGAGCCCGCTCAGCCGATCTTGAGCACCCTGGTGCCGCCGGCGAAGTGGTCGTGCCACCCCTGGCGGTTGACCGTGTCGTTGCTGATCGTCACGGCGATGAAGATCACCGCCGCGAGGCTCGCCAGGGGGCCGAGGAACCCGAGGAACGGGATGATGCCGATCAGTCCCAACGCTTGGAAGCTGCTACGGAGCAGTGCTTGGGTCATCGTCGGGTTGCTGTGCTGGTCGGGGCCGACGACCTTGAGCTTCATCAGCTGCTTGCCGAAGGTGGCGCCCTTGGTCGACTCGAAGTAGGCGTAGTAGCCGAGGTAGAGCGCAACCGAGATGACCTGGACGAACAGGTTCACGAAGAAGACCTCAGCGCGCGTGTTCGAGAACCCGGTGTAGAAGATCCCGGCGAAGATCGCGGACAGGATCGCGAACGCGATGCCGAAACCGATGCCGTCGATGAGGCGAGCCAGGAAACGATCCAGGAGCGATCCCGGTTGCGGATGCCCTGACGGCGGGGACGGTGGACCGCCGAACGAGCCGGACGGCGGCGGTGGCGGCGGTGGCGGTGGCGGTGGGGTCTCACTCATGCCCGACAGCCTCTCAACACCAAGACCTCACGGCAATGACTCGTCTGGACCGGTCAGGCTCTCGCAAGCGCCTTCTTCTCGGCCCGGGTGAGCTTGACGCCCTGCTTGACCCTGAGCCCCAGCAGCCCGGAGACCACCGCTCCGGCAGCCACGCCCGCGAGCGCCAGCCCGAGATTGCGCGGCATCACTTCTCGCTCGACAGCCTGGTAGGCGGTAGCGGCATCAGCAGCGTCGACGGCCAGACCGATCAGGACCAGGGTGCGTCGAGGGCCGCCGCTGGCGAGCAACGTGGCGGCACCGAGCGCCACCTCGCGAGAGCCGAACCACTGGGTGAGCAACGAGTTGGACGTGGTGGTGCCCATCGTGGAGCTCACCAGGTCGGGCTTGATCAACGAGACGAAGCCGATGCCGATCCGGCCGAGCGAGAGTCCGGTCACAGAGTTCATGTGGGGACCCTAGCGTTGCCTAGGAGCGAGCGACGGTACCGAGGGTCTGTCGAGGTGGGCCCCGCACCAACGACCCAGCTCGTCGTAGACCCGGGCCCGCGGCTCCGGGCGCGAGAGCACGACGTCGTGGCGGGCCCCGTCGATCGCGACATAGCTCACGTGAGGTCCCACCGAGGTGGCCCAGCGACGGATCTGCGGAACGTCGAGCACGATGTCGTGTGCATGGGCCTCGTCGTCCAGCTCGAGGATCTGTCTGGTGGAGGCGGAGGTGAGGACCAGCACGGGCGCGAGGACCGAGAGGCCGGCGTGGAGCTGGGCGTGCCCGCGCCGAATGGCGCGGAGCCAGCCCAGTCGCACGGGGTAGGAATCTAGGGGCTTCCAGGCGAGGTCGTAGTCCCACTCACCGCCATGATCGACATGGAGGCTGCGTCCGTAGACTCCGCTCACCTCCCGGGGGATCTCGCGCAGCGGTTGGCGGCGCCCGGCCCGGTCGAGGACGAGGCCGGCGAGGGAGGAGCGCATCCAGCTCGCGCCCCGGAGGTCGAACCATGGCGAGTTGAGCACGAGCCCGCTGAGCTCGCTCGGTTGCCTTGCGTCGGCCCACAGCGGCGCGGTCAGCCCGCCGGTGGAGTGCGCAGACACGACGACCTGATCGTGCTGGTCGCGCTCCACGATGCGCCACCACGCGACATCCAGGTCTGCGAAGTACTCGCTCAGGTCTGCGACGTAGGTGGGTGTCTGGTGCGGCAACAGCGATCTGCCGTACTTGCGCAGGTCGACGGCGTAGAAGTCGTAGCCACGCTCGAGCCACCACTGGGCGTACTCGGTGTGGAAGAAGTAGTCGGCGAAGCCGTGGACGTGCAGCACGGCTCGACCTGTCGGACGCGCGGCACGGTGCCGGACCAGCGTCGTCACCACTGGCCCCTCCTCGTCCGGCGGGAGCCCGATCGTCTCCGATTCCCAGGGCTCGCCCAGGAGGTCAGGGACCATGCGGTAGCTCATGGGGCGAGTCTTCCAGGGATCCGGCCTCATCCGCGCGCCGGAGCCGCTACGGTGCGCGGGTGACATGGGCGCGCGAGCTGAGCAGGGCCTGGCGATCAGGCACCCGTAGCAGCCAGCGGTCGACCCTCGGGCTGCTCCTGCTCGGTGTGCTGGCGTCGTCCGCGGTGTCGTTGACCCACTACGAGCTTTTTCCGCTGGCCGGCTATTTTCTGTGGTTGCTGCTCGGCATGCTGCTGCTGCGCTTCGAGCCGCTGGTGGTCCTCACCTCCGTGATCGTCGTGGCCGGAGTAGTCACGCGCATCGACCAGGGCGTGGACGACGGAGGGCGTCTGGTCGGCACGGCGCTGCTCGTCCTTTCGGTCGCTCTGGTGCTGTACGCCGCGAGTCGGCAACGCAGTGGACTGCCGACTCCGCTGAGCGAGGCGCTGCTCTCCGACCTGCGGGACCGTCTGACCGCGCAGGGGCAGGTTCCTGCCCTGCCGGCGGGCTGGCACGCCCAGAGCGCGATGATCGCCGCCCACGGTGTGGGGTACGCCGGCGACTTCATGGTCGCTGATCTGAACGAGGACGAGCAGCACCTGGAACTCGTCCTCGTCGACGTGGTAGGCAAGGGCTTGACGGCAGCACCCGCGGCTCTCCTGCTGGCGGGGGCACTCGGTGGCCTGATCGGAGCGGTGAACCAACGAGAGCTGCTGGAGGCCGCCAACCACTTCCTGCTGCGGCAGAAGATCGACGACAGCTTTGCGACAGCGGTGCACGTCAGCGTGGACCTGACCAGCGGTGCGTACACGATCCTCAGCGCGGGCCACCCGCCGGCGCTCCGGTGCACCGCCGCCGACGGTGTCTGGTCGATGGACAACTCGCGGGGTCTCGCTCTGGGCGTCATGCTCCAGCCCGAGCTGAACGCGAGTCACGGCGTGCTCGGCAGCGGAGATGCGCTGCTCTTCTACACCGACGGGGTCGTCGAGTCCTTCTCCAACGACCTGGACGTCGGCGTGGAGTGGCTGCAACGGGTCGCGCAACGAGCCTTCCAGGCCGGGGTAGACGGTGCCGCCGAGCGGATCATCGCGCAGGTGACCAGGGGTGACGACGATCGAGCGGTGCTGATCATCTCCCGCTCCTGAGGTGCCGCGCCCGCGGCAGACCGAGCACAACCCCCACCGAGCCCAGGCCCTCCGGTACGTCCCGGTCAGTGCCGATACGTGCCGTGCAGGATTGCTCGCCCAGCGGTCTTGAAAGCCAGGTTGAAGGACACCACGGCCGGGGAGGCGTCCGAGTCGACGCCGAGGGCCGGCTCCGTGACGGCGTGCACCACGAAGTAGTAGCGGTGGACCTGATCGCCCTCGGGCGGAGCTGCCCCCATGAAGGCCTTGCCGCCCGCGTCGTTGCGACACATGAAGGCGGCGCCGGGCAGGTCGGCGCCCTCAGCGCCGGCGCCGGCGGGGAGTGAGGTGACGTCAGCAGGGAGGTCCACCAGCACCCAGTGCCAGAAGCCGCTGGGAGTCGGCGCGTCCGGGTCGAAGCAGGTCACCGTGTAGCTCCGGGCTCCCTCCACCGCGTCCCAGCTGAGCTGGGGTGAGGTGTTGCCGGCCGAGGCAACCTGGTCGTCTGCCAGCGTGTCACCGTCGGCGACGTCGTCGCTGGTGACTCCGAACGAGGCGGCCTGAGGAAGCAAGTCGTAGGGGTTCGGGCTGACGGGGCGTTCGAGGACCATGTCCCGAGCCTATCGAGCAGCCCGGCTGGCTGCCTTCACCCTGATGACGGAAGAATGCGGTGGATGGACGACCCACGCGTGTACCCCTCAGGTCTGCGGTTGAGCGGACGCCGCGTGGTCGTGGTCGGCGGCGGGCACGTGGCGCAACGCCGGGTTCCCCAGCTCATCGCGGCGGGTGCGGTGGTCGTCGTGGTCGCGCCCCACGTCACTCCCGCCATCGAGGGGCTCGTGACGGCCGGCGAGGTCAGGTGGGAACGCCGTGTCTTCACCGCTGAGGACCTAGATGACACCTGGTATGCCGTCGCGGCCACCGATGACGCGGACGTCAACGAGGCGGTGTCCGAGGCCGCGGAGCTGCGCCGGGTCTTCTGCGTACGAGCCGACGACGCGACGCGCGCGAGCGCGTGGACCCCGGCGGTAGGTCACGAGAGTGGCGTCACCGTGGCCGTGCTCGGGGATCGTGACCCGCGTCGTTCCGTGCTCGTGCGCGACCAGGTGCTCGAGGGGTTGCGCAGCGGCTTGATCGCCTCGACCCGGAATCGCGGCAGCACGCCAGGGGTGACCCTGGTCGGCGGCGGACCGGGGGACCCAACACTGATCTCGCTCGCCGGACGCCAGGCCCTGATGACCGCTGACGTCGTCGTGGCGGATCGGCTCGCGCCCCGGGAGCTGCTGGGGGAGCTGCCGGCCGACGTCGAGCTGATCGACGTCGCCAAGCTGCCACGTGGGCGGTCGACCCAGCAGGAGGAGATCAACCGGATCATCGTGGAGCGAGCCCGGGCGGGCTACCGCGTGGTGAGGTTCAAAGGTGGCGACAGCTTCGTCTTCGGTCGCGGCTACGAGGAGGTGCTGGCCTGCCAAGCTGCCGGGGTCGAGGTGGAGGTGATCCCCGGGATCACCAGCTCGATCGCAGTGCCCTGCGCTGCAGGGATCCCGGTCACGCACCGCGGCGTGGCGCACGACTTCACCGTGATCTCCGGGCACCTCCCGCCAGGACACGCCGGTTCGTTGACCGACTGGTCTGCGGTGTCACGACTGCGTGGCACGCTGCTGCTGATGATGGCCGTCGAGAACGGGCCGCGCATCGCGGCTGCCCTGATCAGCGGGGGCCGGGCCGACACCACCCCGGTGGCTGTCGTCTGCGAGGGCACCATGCCCGCCGAGCGCACGGTGCTCTCCACCCTGGGCGAGCTGGCTCACGACCTGGACGTCCACGATGTGCGTCCGCCCGCCATCATCGTCGTCGGCGAGGTCGTCGCGGTTGCCCACCCCGAGCGCTACGCGAGGTCGGCAGATGGCTGAGGTCGTCGAGATCGAGGATCCCGACGATCCTCGCCTGATCGACTACCGGGACCTGCGTGACGTACAGCTGCGCAAGAGCTTCGAGGCCGAGCACGGGCTCTTCCTCGCTGAGGGCGAGAAGGTCGTACGACGTGCAGTCGAGGCCGGTCACACACCGCGGTCCTTCCTGATGGCTCCCCGCTGGCTGGACGGGCTGTCCGACGTGCTGGCCACGACCGACGCACCGTGCTTCGTGCTCGCCGAGTCGCTGGCGGAGGAAGTGACCGGTTTCCACGTGCACCGGGGAGCGCTGGCCTCCCTGGAGCGCCGTCCGCTCCCGACCGTGGCCGCGGTGCTCAGCGGTGCAAGCTCGGTGCTGGTCCTCGAGGACCTCGTCGACCACACCAACGTCGGTGCGGTCTTCCGCTCCGCAGCAGCCCTCGGGTTCGACGCCGTGCTGCTGGCTCCTCGCTGTGCCGATCCGCTCTATCGTCGCTCGATCAAAGTGGCGATGGGCGCGGTCTTCGCGCTGCCGTGGACCAGGCTGCCGGACTGGGCGACCGCGCTCGAGGAGCTCGCAGCGGCGGGCTACACCACGGTGGCCCTGACCTTGGCCCACGACGCCGTCGCGATCGAGGAGGCAGTCGCGGGCCTGGACAAGGTGGCCCTGGTGCTCGGCTCAGAAGGTCACGGGTTGTCAGCCCAGTGGCAGGCCGCCGCGCACCGCCGTGCGGTCATCCCGATGCGCGAAGGGATCGACTCCCTCAACGTCGGGGCTGCCTGCGCCGTCGCCTGCTACATCACTGCCCGTCGCTGACCGGCGCCGACGGCTTCAGGAGTCGACCGGCCAGCCGAGCGGGAAGTCCTCGACCGCCTTGTCGTGAGCCTTGGTGAGCTTCTTGCGCGCCTTGGTGGGCAGACGGTCGCCGAAGACGGTGCCGACGGTGTGGTCCGTCTCGTGCTGCAAGCAGCGAGCCAGCATCCCGTCACCGAAGAAGGTCACCGGCTCCCCGTCGAGGCCGGTGCCGGACACCGCAGCCGCTTCCGGGCGGGCGCACTCGACGAAGGCCCCGGGGAACGACAAGCACCCCTCCTCGGCCACCTCGAGCGTGCGGTCCTTGCCCTCGGGGAGGGAGAGGACGGGATTGCACACCACGCCCACCGTGCTGATCCCGGACGCGTCCGGGCAGTCGAAGACGAACATCGCGACGTCCTCCCCGACCTGGCATGCCGCCAGCCCCACACCGTCGGCGGCGTACATCGTGGCGACCATGTCGGCGGCGAGGGAACGCAGCGCATCGTCATAGCTGGTGACCGCAGCCTGAGGACGGTGCATGACCGGGGTTCCCCACCGCGTCATCGGCCGAACGGTCCCACCGGTGGGCAGGGGACCGTGGGGGGTGAGTGGGGCCTCGGCGGGCTGCTCGGACATGGCTGACATTCTAGAAGCCAGCCCGCTACCTCGTCCGCGGGCCCTCCGGGCGGCCCCCAGGCCCCCTGAGGATGCCCCCGGGAACCCGGAAAGCCCCCTGCGAAGGGCATGGGAAGCCGGCGTGAATGCGCCGCGGAGGCTCATGTGACGTCACCCACGACACCGGCTGTAGCGCTATGTGTAACTCGCAGTTACATTATCTGTATGTCCCTTCTCAACAGCCTCCGGCCAGGTGGTCGACACGGCATCGCCTCCACTGAGTCACGTGATCCCATCGGGTATCTCGTGGCTGGGCTCAACCGCCTCGCCCAGAGTGATCTCATCGATCGGGTCCGCCTGCGCAAGCAGACCGAGAGCGCCGTGTTCGCCATCACCAGCAACGGCTTCAAGACCGTCACCACTGCGAGCCGCACCTTCGCCAGGGCCGGAAAGGTCGGCCGCCCCGGTGTCCGAGTGGCGGCCACGACGCGGACCGGGCTGTTCGACCTGACGCCGACCGAGGACGAGCAGATGCTCGTCGACGTGGTGACCGAGCTCGCCGACGAGGTTGTCCGACCCGCGGCTGCGGAGGCCAACGAGACCTGCACCGCCCCCGTGACGGTGCTCCAAGCGGGGCTCGACATCGGCTTGCCGATCCTCGGCGTCCCCGAGGCGCTCGGTGGCATCTCCGAGGAGCGTTCCGCGATGGCCGGCACGCTCGTCGCCGAGGCGCTCGCCAAGGGGGACATGGGCCTGGCGGTCGCCAGCCTCGCCCCTGGTGCGGTGGCCACCGCCCTCGGCCTCTGGGGGACCGACGCCCAGCAGCAGACGTACCTGCCCGCCTTCACCGGCGACCGGGCGCCGGCCGCCGCACTCGCGCTGATGGAGCCACGAGTGCTCTTCGACGTCCTCGAGCCGGGCACGACCGCGGTCAGGACCAGCGACGGCTTCACGCTCAACGGGGTGAAGTCCCTGGTGGTCCGGGGCGCCGAGGCCGAGCTGTTCATCGTCGGGGCGCTGCTCGACGGTGCACCGGCGCTCTTCCTCGTCGAGTCAGCGACCGACGGCCTCGCCGTCGAGGGTGACCCGGCGATGGGGGTCCGCGCTGCTGCGCTGACCCAGCTCACGCTCACCGACGTGAAGATCAGTCCCGACGCCCTCCTGGGCGAGAGCGACGGGACGACGTACCGCGAGTGCGTCCGCCTGTCCCGCTTGGCCTGGTGCGCCCTGGCGGTCGGCACTGCTCAGGCGGTGCTCGACTACGTGACGCCCTACGTCAAGGGCCGTGAGGCCTTCGGTGAGCCCATCGCGCACCGGCAGTCGGTGGCGTTCATGGTCGCCAACATCGCCATCGAGCTCCAGGCCATGCGCCTGGTGACCTACAAGGCAGCTTCGCGTGCCGCTGCCGGCAAGGACTTCTCTCGTGAGGTAGCGCTGGCACGCACGCTCTGCGCCGACAAGGGCATGCAGATCGGCCTGGACGGCGTCCAGCTGCTCGGGGGGCATGGCTTCGTCAAGGAACACCCGGTCGAACGCTGGTACCGCGACCTCCGCGCGGTCGGCATCATGGAAGGAAGCGTGCTGGTATGACCATCAGCCTGGATGACCCGAAGAAGTTCCGTCCGCTGGTGGGCCAAGCCCATCAGGTCGCGATGAACATGCTGCGTCCGATCTCACGCAAGTACGACCGCGCCGAGCACGAGTACCCACAAGAGCTCGACATGCTGGCTGCGATGATCGATGGTCTCTCCGACTCCGGGGCGGGCGAAGGTGCAGGTGCAGCCGGGGTCCGACGCGAGGAGAAGGACGACGACACCGCGATCAAGAACGGCGCCAACCTGGCTTCGGTGCTCTCCATCGCCGAGATGTGTTGGGGCGACGTCGGCCTGCTGCTCTCCATGCCGCGCCAGGGGCTCGGCAACTCTGCCATCGCGTCGGTGGCCAACGACGAGCAGCTCGCGCGTCTGGACGGCGTGTGGGCCGGGATGGCGATCACCGAGCCCGGCACGGGCTCGGACTCCGCCAACATCACCACCACCGCGGTCCTCGACGGCGACGAGTACGTCATCAACGGCGAGAAGATCTACGTCACCTCCGGTGACCGCGCTGACCACATCGTCGTGTGGGCCACCCTGGACCGGGACCTCGGACGAGCGGCGATCAAGTCGTTCGTGGTAGCCAAGGGCACTCCCGGCATGCGCGTGGACCGGCTGGAGCACAAGCTCGGCATTCGCGCCTCCGACACGGCGACGATCATCTTCGAGAACTGTCGCGTGCCGAAGGACAACCTGCTCGGTTCGGCCGAGGTCGATCCCAAGCAAGGCTTCGCCGGCGCGATGGCGACCTTCGACAACACCCGCCCGCTCGTGGCGGCCATGGCCGTCGGCTGCGCCCGTGCCGCGCTCGACCTGACCCGCGACCTGCTGTCTCAGGCCGGCGTCGAGGTGGACTACGACCGGCCGGGCGTCGTGCAGTCGGCCGCCGCCGCCAAGCTCCTGCAGATGGAGGCCGACTGGGAAGGCGCCTACCTGCTCACCCTCCAGGCGGCCTGGATGGCCGACAACCGAGAGCCGAACTCGCTGGAGGCCTCGATGGCCAAGGCCAAGGCCGGTCGGGTCGGCTCGGACATCACGCTCAGCTGCGTCGAGCTCGCGGGCTCCATCGGCTACAGCGAGACCGAGCTCTTGGAGAAGTGGTCGCGCGACTCCAAGATCCTCGACATCTTCGAGGGGACCCAGCAGATCCAGCAGCTCATCGTGGCCCGACGGATCCTCGGCCTCTCGAGCTCCGAGCTGAAGTGATCCACCGGCGACCTGCCACGGTGGGTCGCCTTCTCGGTCAGGACACCGAGCGGAACGGGTCGTGCTCGGCGAGGATCTTGTCGACGCGCGCCTGGTCGAGCCGCGAGGCGACGTACTGGTTCTCCTGGTTGTCGCGGATCACCTTGGCCACCGTGAAGGACGACGTCGTGAGATAGAGCGTCGCCAACGCCAAGAAGGCCCGAACCCACGGGTCGACCGGCAGGTAGAGCACGGCGAAGAGCAGGGCCAGGAGCGCGACGCCGAACGAGATGGCGGACATGGCGTAGAAGGCGGAGGTGTTCTTGGGCTGCGGTTGATTGGTCATGCTCCGAAGTCTTGCCTCGCGACCGCGATGCCGAGACCGGCCGCGTACTCGATGGTGGCTGAGTACGCGGCCTCAGCCTCACGAGGGGCTCGGAGGCCGATCACCGTCGGGGGCTGCGGACGAGGCGCCCTCGACGGCGGCGGCAACATCTGCCGGCGTCGCTGTGACCTCGGAGGTTTCGGACTCCTGACCGGCTCCGGGGCCAGTCTTGGGGCCAGTCTTGAGGCTGGTCTTGGGTCCCGCCGTGGACACCGGAGCAGGATCGAGACCGAGCTCCTCGACCACGTTGACCGGCTGCGGCGGGGAGTCGGACGTCTTTGGTTCGGCCGCCTTCGCGGCGGGCGCCTTCCTGGCCGGGAGCTTGCCGGACGGCGACTCCTTGGCAGCAGACTTCTTGGCCGCGGGAGCCTTCTTCGCAGGGGAAACCTTCGCGTCCTTCTTCGGGGCTGCCCTCGGCGCTGTCTTCGGGGCTGCCTGCTCTTCGGCAGGTGCCTTGGTGGACGGGGCCTTGGGGGCCTTCGCCGTCGGCTTCTTGGCTGCCGGCTTGTCGGCAGCCGGAGTGGACTTCGCGGCCGGAGCCTTCTTGGTCTTCGGCGCGGCGGCCGGTGGGTGCAGCGGGTCACCCTGCACCTTGGTGGGGGCCTCGGTCACTTCTGCCCCGCCTCCGCTCGCGCTCGCGGGGGCATCAGACCTGCCGCCCGGGACGAGCGAGGTGACGACTCCGGTGACCTTCCCGAGCGAGTCGACGGCCTTGTCAGCGACGGTCTTCTGCACCTTGAGGGCACCTGAGGTCAGGTCCTTGATCGAGGTGAGTGGATTGATGCGAGCCACGTTGTGCTCCTGTTCGTCTGGGTAGTCGAGCGGACGAGCCAATCATGACGCTCGCCTGGGCACGCGACCCTGCCGGGTGACTGCAGACGGCTATCAGGGAGACGGGCTGGGTGACCGAACGGGTGACCAGATGTGCGGACGGTGCGCAGCGATCACGCGCTGCCGGACACCACCCTGGCGGGCCGCGACGCGGGAGCGTCCAAGTGCCGAGGTGGCCGGAACCGGGCGTGTTCGAAGGCCTCATCCACCGCCCTCCGAAGAGACGCCACCTGATCGGTCGCCACCAGAGCGATCGCCGAGCCGCCGAAACCGCCGCCGGTCATTCGTGCACCGAGCGCGCCTGCAGCCAGCGAGGTCCGGACCGCCAGGTCGAGCTCGGGACAGGAGATCGCGAAGTCATCGCGCATCGAGGTGTGCGACTCGATGAAGAGCCTCCCGACGCTCGACCAGTCGCCGCGTCGTACTGCCTCTACGGTGTCGAGGACCCGGGTGTTCTCGGTGACGACGTGCCTGGCCCGAGCGCGGAGCCGATCGTCGTCGAGCAGGTCCAGGTCCGCGGAGCGGGCTGAGCGAAGACTGGTCACGCCCAGGGCCTGCGCCGCAGCGGCGCACTCGTCGCGGCGCGTACCGTAGTCGCCGTCGGTGAGGGCGTGCGAGACCCGGGTGTCGATGACCACCACTTCCAGCCCGGCGGCGGCCAGACCCAGCCGGACCGGGACCGCCGATCCGTCGGCGAAGTCGAGCAGCAGCGCCGAGCCCGGTTCGGTCAGCAGCGCGGCGCTCTGGTCGAGCCCGCCGGTCGGAGCGCCCACCACCTCTGTCTCCGCGCGCCGGGTGACCTCCACCAGCCGGCGACGTTCGCCGAGATTCAGCTCGTGGCCCGCCAACGCGTGCACGGCCACCGCCACGGCGACCTCGAGCGAGGCCGAGCTGGAGAGTCCGGCACCGAGCGGGACGGTGCTGGAGACGTGGAGGTCGAGGCCTGCGGGTACCGCGTACCCCTCCTGCTCGAGCGCCCACAGCACGCCGGCGGCGTAGGCCGCCCACCCGGTCGGACCCCCGGGTGCGCACTGCTCGAGGCTCCCGAGCCAGGCGTCCGGCTGCTGCTCGCTGGTGATTCGCACCACCCGGTCGTTGCGCAGGGTGGCCCGTGCCACGGTGTCGTGGGGGAGCGCGATCGGCAGGCACAGGCCCGAGTTGTAATCGGTGTGCTCCCCGATGAGGTTCACCCGCCCCGGAGCTCGTGCCCACGACGTCTTGACCATGCGATCACTCTAGGAGTGCCGCGGGGTGCTCGCGGACCCATCTCGTAGCATTCCTCGACGTGCAGTTCCTCGATGGCGCCAGACCCGCCCATGACCTCACCTACGACGACGTCTTCATGGTGCCGCGCGAGTCTCGCGTCGCCAGCAGGTACGACGTCGACCTGACCACCGCCGACGGCGCCGGAGGGACGGTGCCGATCGTGGTCGCGAACATGACGGCGATCGCCGGCAAGCGAATGGCCGAGACCGTTGCCCGGCGCGGCGGCGTGACGATCCTGCCCCAGGACATCCCGGCCGCGGTCGTGGCCGACGTGGTGTCGTTCGTGAAGTCCCGGCACCTGGTGTTCGACACCCCGATCCAGCTGCGGCCCGACCAGACCGTGGCCGAGGTGCTGTCGCTGATGCCGAAACGTGCGCACCGCGCGGCCGTGGTCGTCGTGGACGGGCGGCCGGTCGGGATCGTCACCGACGAGGACTGCCGCGACGTGGACCGCTTTTCCCAAGCGCAGCACGTGATGCGACCTCCGGTCGTGACCATCGATGCCGGCACGGACCCGAGGGAGGCATTCGACAAGATCGATGCAGCGCGGGTCGCGATGGCCGTTGCCGTCGACGAGCGAGGTCTCCTGGTCGGAGCATTGACCCGGACCGGTGCCCTCCGGGCCACCCTCTACGACCCGGCCGTCGACGCGCAGGGCTGCTTGCGGGTCGGGGCTGCCGTCGGAGTGACGGGCGATGTCCAGGCCCGGGCGGCCGCGTTGCTGGCCTCGGGGATCGACAGCCTCGTGGTCGACACGGCCCATGGACACCAGGCCCGGATGATAGAGGCGCTGGCGGCCATCCGAGCGCTGTCCCCGCAGGTGCCGGTCGTCGCCGGCAACGTCGTCTCGGCTGAGGGCACCAGGGCGCTGATCGAGGCCGGCGCAGACATCGTCAAGGTGGGAGTCGGGCCTGGTGCGATGTGCACCACCCGGATGATGACCGGGGTCGGCCGCCCGCAGTTCTCCGCGGTCCTGGAGTGCTCGGCCGCTGCTGCAGAGCTCGGTGGTCACGTCTGGGCCGACGGAGGGGTGCGCCACCCACGCGACGTCGCCCTCGCCCTGGCCGGGGGCGCCTCGTCGGTGATGGTCGGGTCGTGGTTCGCCGGCACGCACGAGTCCCCGGGCGACCTGCTCGCCGATGCCGAAGGCCGTTCCTACAAGGTCTCCTTCGGCATGGCCTCGGCTCGCGCTGTTGCCAACCGCACCGCGACGGAGTCCGCCTACGATCGGGCTCGCAAGGGTTTGTACGAGGAGGGCATCTCCTCCTCCCGCATGTTCCTCGACCCGCAGCGGCCAGGGGTCGAGGACCTGATCGACGAGATCTGCTCGGGCGTCCGTTCGGCCTGCACCTACGCCGGGGCGACGAGCCTGGCCGAGCTCCACGACCGCGCCGTGGTCGGGGTGCAGTCCGCAGCGGGCTTCCACGAGGGGCGGCCGCTGGCCACCAGCTGGTGACCACCCGAAGGTGACCTACGCGCGACTCCGGCCGGACGAGGCGCGACTCAGGTCTGATGCGGGCGCAGCTCAGGAACGGCTCGAGTTGGCACTGCGCCCGCGGACCATGCCGACGAAGGCCTGGGTGCGCTCGTCGTCCCGATCGATGAGCCAGGCGAGCGCGATCTTGGTGGACGGCAGGTCGAGCACCTCGCGCTCCACGACGTCCTTGCGGGCGTGCAGACGGGCCACGGACCGAGGCAGGAGCACGATCCCGGTGCCTGCTGCCACTGTCTCCACGGCCTCGGAGGCGCTCATCTCCGGCCAGTTCAGCTGCTCGGCATCAGGGGTCCAGCCCGACGCGTGGGGGAGCACCAGCTGCTCGGTGGCGAGGTCTGCGAGGACCACTGAGCCGTCGGCCGCGGCCACGAAGTGGTCGCGACCGGCGAGGACGACGGGACCCTCGTCGTACAGCGGGATGCAGTGCAGGCCGGTCCGGTCGATCGGCAACCGCACCAGTGCCATGTCCACCCGCTCGTCGTGATCGGCGCGCAGCAACACCTCCTGCCCTTCCTGGAGGGTCGGCACCAGCTCGAGCGGATCACGCCGGCGTTCCCGCCAGATCCGGGCCCACTTGTCAGGCGTAGCCCCGGTCACGAAACCGAGTCGGAACGGCGTGGGAGCAACCATGGTCGCGAGTATGCCTCTGGTCCAGGTCCAGGGAGGTCCAGGGTGCCGTGCGGCGCCATCACGTAGCGTCGAGGCATGCGCGTGCTCGTCACCGGTGCTACCGGCTACATCGGGTCCCGACTGGTTCCCACCCTCCTTGCCCAGGGCCACACCGTGGTGGCGACGGCACGCGACGTGTCGGCTCTCTCGGGCTTCGCCTGGGGGGACCTGGTAGAGCAGCGGCACCTGGATGTCGAGGACACGGTCTCGGTGCACCTCGCCATCCGTGACGTGGACGCGGTGATCTACCTGGTGCACTCGATGGGCTCGGGCGAGTTCCTGACGCGTGACCGGGAGGCCGCACAGTACGTCGCGGCAGCGTGCGAGTACGCCGGCGTGGGCCGGATCGTCTATCTGTCCGGCCTGGTCCCCGACGGCGACCTCTCCGACCACCTGCGATCCCGGCTCGAGGTGGAGGAGATCCTGCTGTCGGCGACAACGCCCACCACCGTGTTGCGTGCCTCCATGGTCATCGGCGGAGGATCCCTCTCCTTCGAGATCTTGCGCCGCGTCAGTGACCGACTTCCCGTCGTCACGCTTCCGTCCTGGATGGACAGCCGGATCCAGCCGATCGCAGTGGTGGACGTGTTGGCTCTCATCGGTGCGGCGCTTCAGGGGGACCCGCGCAACCGTGCCTACGACGTGGGCGGCGACGAGGTGGTCTCCTACGCAGAGCTGTTGGCCCGGTTCGCTGCGAGCATCGGCGTCAGTCGGCCCCAGGTGCTGCTGCCGTTCGTCCCGGTGGCGCTGGTGGGGGACGCCGTGGCGACCCTCACCGGCGTGCCACGCTCGACCGTACGAGCGCTGATCCGAAGCCTGTCGCACGACATGGTCTGTCGCGACAGCTCGGTGCGCACTGACCTTCTGCCCGACCACGAGTACCTCACGATCGAGCAGGCCGTGGCCCGCTCGCTGGCGGGGCAGACCCGCGCGACGGAGTGCGGCGGGGACGTCCAGGGCGAGGCAGAGTCGGACCCGTCCTGGGTCGGAACCACCTGGCGGTTGTCGTAGCGAGGACCCGCCGGCGCGTGATGGGTCAGAACAGTTCTCGTCGCGCGGAAAATTGTGTCCTCGAGGGAGTCACCGTGCAGTCACATGCGGGCACAATGGAGTGGTGAACGTTTCGCCCGACTACCTGGCCGACCTTCGCGTGCAGGTGAAGACCATCGATGCGGGACTTCTCGGGCGCCGCATCCGACGTGCCCGGCAACGAGCAGGAATGACTCAGGGTGGCGCTGCCGGGACAGAGATGTCCACCGCGTACATCTCCCGTATCGAGGGCGGCCAGCGTCGCCCCAGCGCGGACCTGCTGATGGTGTTGGCCGAGCGCTTGCGGTGCGACCCGGAGGAGCTCCTCGCCCCCGATGACTCAGTGGTCACCCACGATGCGGCGGTGGTGGCACGACTTGCCCTCGAGCTCGACTACGCAGAGCTCGAGCTCCGCACGGGTGCTGCCGCAGCCTCCTTGTCGCGGGTGGAGGCCGTCCTCGCCGAGGCAGTGCAGACCACCGCGATTCCTCAGGACCTGGCGCACCAGGCGCGGTTGCTGCGAGCGATGGCGCTGGAAGCGGTCGGTCGACCGGCGGAGGCCACGGACACGCTCGAGCACATCGTGGAGAGTGATCAGGATCCACTTCGCCTGATCCGCGCCTTCACCGCCCTGAGCCGGTGCTACCGGGAGTGCAGTGACTACGCGCGCGCCGCCGATGTCGGCGATCGGGCAATCCGCTTGATCGACCAGCGCGACCTGGAGGGGACTGCGGAGGGGCTGAAACTGGCCGTGACGGTCGCGGCGGCTCACTTCGAGCGCGGGGACACCCATCATGCTGTCCGGGTGTGCCAGCGCGCGCTGGTCTGCGCAGAGTCGCTGGGATCTCCCGAGGCACGTGCGGCCGCCTACTGGAACACCGCGATCATGGAGTCGCGACAAGGACGGATCGGGGCGGCGCTGCCTCTCGCGTCCAAGGCGCTTGCCCTCCTCGAGGCCGTCGAGGACTCCCGGAGCCAGACCCGGTTGCGGGTGCAGCTGGGCCTGCTGCACCTGCGAAGCGAACCTCCACACGCTCAGGAGGCGCTCGCCCTCCTGAGCCAGGCCGATCAGGACGGGCAGCACAGTGACATCAACGCCGCCGACCGTGCTCGCATCAAGGTCGGCACCGCTCGTGCGCTCTTCATGGTGGGCAACCTCGCCGACGCCGAGCGAGCAGCTCGAGTGGCCCTGGAGGAAAGCTCGGGGGTCTCCGTCCTGCTCGAGAGCGAGGCGCTGCTGCTGCACGGCGAGATCGCGAGTGCACGTGACGAGGGCGAGGTAGCGGTCACGCATCTCCGGATGGCGGCTTCGCGCCTGACAACGCTCGGGTCGGAGCACACGGTCGACCACGGGGTGGCCCAGCTGTGGTTCGAGCTGGGTGCGTTGCTGGATCACCACGGCCTCTTCCGCGAGTCCGCCCTTGCCTATCGCTCCGCCGGTTCCACCACCGGGTTGAGGCGCGCTCCCGCGGCGACACCAGCGACGACCTGACCGCTGACCAGGGCCGGCTGTGGCTCCATGCCCACGGGGCACCCGCGACGACGGTCCGGAGACCGACGCAACGAGTGCCCCGTTGGCGACGAGGCCGAGGCTGCCTCGACATGAGCCGCGCCCGAGTAGCCCCCGCAAGCCGTTCAGAGCCCCCCCCAGGAGCACCTGAGTCCGATCAGACCAGGTCGTAGCGGTCGAGCTCCATGACCTTGGCCCAGGCAGCGACGAAGTCGTGCACGAACTTCTCACCGGCGTCCGCGCTGGCGTACACCTCCGTGATCGCCCGCAGCTCGGAGTTGGACCCGAAGAGGAGGTCGACCCGGCTGCCGGTCCAGAGCACCTCACCGGCGCTCGTGCGCGCCTCGTAGGTGTCAGGGTTCTCCGACTTCTTCGACCAGCTGATGCCCATGTCGACGAGGTTGACGAAGAAGTCGTTGGTCAAGGTCCCCGGCCTGTCGGTGAGCACGCCCAGGTCGGAGCCGTCGTAGTTGGTGCCGAGGACTCGCAGGCCACCGATCAGGACGGTCATCTGCGGAGCGGTGAGGGTGAGCAGGTTGGCCTTGTCGACCAGCTGGTACTCCGGCGGCAGCGCCTGGCCCTTGCCCGCAAAGTTGCGGAACCCGTCCGAGCGTGGTTCGAGCCACGAGAACGACTCGATGTCGGTCATCTCCTGGGTGGCGTCCGTGCGGCCGGGGGTGAAGGGCACCTCGACGTCGAAGCCGGCGTCCTTGGCCGCCTTCTCCACGCCTGCGCACCCGGCCAGGACCACGAGGTCGGCGAACGAGACCCGGGTGCCACCGGTGCGGGTGTCGTTGAAGGACTGCTGCAGCTCCTCCAGGACGCCGATCACTCGTGCCAGCTCGTCGGGGGAGTTGACCGCCCATCCGCTCTGCGGCTCGAGACGGATCCGGCCGCCGTTGGCTCCGCCGCGCTTGTCGCTGCCTCGGAAGGACGAGGCCGCGGCCCACGCGGTGGAGACCAGCTGCGAGACAGTGAGGTCGCTGGCAAGCACTCGTGCCTTCAGCTCGGCGATCTCCGAGGCGTCGATCAGGTCGTGGTCGACTGCAGGCACGGGGTCCTGCCAGAGCAGCTCGTCCTGCGGCACCAGGGGCCCCAGGTAGCGCTGCTTGGGACCCATGTCGCGGTGGGTCAGCTTGTACCAGGCCTTCGCGAACTCGTCGGCGAACTCCTCGGGGTTGGCAAGGAACCGGCGCGTGATCTGCTCGTAGACCGGGTCGACGCGCAGGGCAAGGTCGGAGGTGAGCATCGTCGGCGGGCGGGTGAGCTCGCCGGACTCCGGGTCGGGGACGGTGTTCGCGCCCGCGCCGTCCTGGGGCTGCCACTGGTGTGCGCCCGCGGGGCTCTTGGTGAGCTCCCACTCGTAGGCGTAGAGGTTCTCCAGGTACTCCATGTCCCACCGGGCAGGCTGCGAGGTCCAGGTGACCTCCAGCCCGCTCGTGATGGCGTCGCGGCCCTTTCCGGATCCGAAGCCTTGCTTCCAGCCAAGACCCTGCTCCTCGAGGGAGGCGCCTTCCGGCTCCGCGCCGACGTGCTGCTCGGGATCGGCAGCACCGTGGGTCTTGCCGAACGTGTGACCGCCCGCGATCAGGGCTGCGGTCTCCACGTCGTTCATCGCCATCCGAGCGAACGTCTCGCGGATGTCGCGGGCCGAGGCGAGCGGGTCAGGGTTCCCGTTGGGGCCCTCGGGGTTGACGTAGATCAAACCCATCTGGACGGCGGCGAGGGGGTTCTCCAGGTCGCGATCGCCGGTGTAGCGCTCGTCGCCGAGCCAGGTCTGCTCAGGGCCCCAGTAGACGTCCTCGTCGGGCTCCCAGACGTCCGCCCGGCCCCCCGCAAAGCCGCGGGTCTCGAACCCCATCGTCTCCAGGGCGCGGTTGCCGACGAACACCATCAGGTCGGCCCAGGAGATGGACCTCCCGTACTTCTGCTTGATCGGCCAGAGGAGCCGCCGGGCCTTGTCGAGGTTGCCGTTGTCCGGCCAACTGTTCAGCGGTGCGAAGCGCTGCATCCCGGCGCCGGCTCCTCCCCGCCCGTCGCTCACCCGGTAGGTGCCGGCACTGTGCCAAGCCAGCCGGATGAAGAGGCCGCCGTAGTGCCCGGAGTCGGCCGGCCACCACTCCTGGGAGTCGGTCATCAGGGCATCCACGTCGCGCGTGAGGGCCTCGAGGTCGAGGCCGGCGAATGCCTGCGCGTAGTCGAAGTCCTCGCCCATGGGGTTGGCGACCGCAGGGTGCTTGCGGAGGATCTTCAGGTTGAGCTGGTTGGGCCACCAGTCCTGGTTGCCGCCTCCCTGGGTGGGGTGCTTGAAGCGCTCGCCCATGGGGCAGCCACCAGCTTGCTCGGTGTTCATGCCCTGCTCGCGGGTTTGGTGCTCGGTCATGCGGAGACCTTTCGATAGCGAATTCGTGCGGAAGTGCATGTCTGATCAGCCGCGTCGTGCTCAGGTGCGGGCTGTGGTGATGCAGGGCGGACAGCGGCCCCAGTAGACGACCTCGGCCTCCTCGATGCTGAAGCCGTGGTCGTTGCTGGCCCTCAAGCACGGTGCGTCGCCCACGGCACAGTCGACGTCGGCGATCGAGCCGCAGACGCGACAGACCACGTGGTGGTGGTTGTCGCCCACCCGGGCCTCGTAGCGAGCCACGGAGTTCGAGGGCTGGATCCGGCGCACGAGACCGTGGTGGGTGAGCGCCTTGAGGACGTCGTACACCGCCTGGTGCGAGACGTCGCCGATCGCGTTCCGGACACTCGTGATGATCTGGTCGGTATCGGCGTGTGGGTGGGCTTGGACCGCCTGCAGCACCGCTGTCCGCGGCCGCGTCACTCGTAGCTCGGCGCTCCGCAGGATGCTCGCGGGATCGTCGAGGTGGGCCACGCCGACCACTATCACGGCCAAACTTGAATCAGTCAAGAAACTGTCCGAGCAGCGTGTCGCGCATCGTGCCCAGGGTGGCCTGGGTCAGCTCTTGAAATCCGAGAAGACGAGCTCGAAATAGCCGGCCAGGCTTCGGGTGCGGGTGGCGCTGAGGTGCAGCTCGTCGGACCAGGTCTGGATACCGTCGACCAGCCCGAAGCAGACGTCAGGGTCGCAGTAGGCGCTGCGGGGGTCGACGATCCGGGTCCGTCCCTGCAGCGGCGCGATCTGACCGGCCAACCACCGGTCCTCCTGGGCCTCCTGAGGCAGTGCCAGGGAGCGGTCGAGGGGGCACAGGTAGGGGTCCTGGCCCTCAGCACAGGCGGGTGCGCCGTCCGGCACGGTGGCCGACTGGGCAATGATCGCGGTGCGCACCTCGATCCTGCTCAGCCGCCGGAAGAGCCGGGGCGTGCCGGAGTGGGAGAGCTTGACCATCTTGCGCACGAACGGCAGGTAGTCCTTGCCCCGGCCCTGGTGGACGATGCGCCGATAGGCGATCCGGTAACCGCTCCAGTTGGAGCCCAGCAGCACCGTCACCTCCTTGCCGTTCTGGTGCAGGTCGCGGACGTACTTCAGCGCGATCGCGTTGCTCTTCCCGCACTTGCCGGCATAGCCCCCGCGCCTGGAGAAGCGGACCGCGATCGGCGGGCACGCTCCCGCCACGAAGGACACCATGTTGACGTCGCGGTCACGACCGATACGGCGCAGCGCGGGGATCCACTGGTGGGCGTGGGAGTCGCCCCACAGGACGAGGGTCGGACGCCCGGGGCGCTGCTTGTTGAGTGGGCAGGGTCGCGGGTCGCCCTCCTCCTGCGCGGGACCGAAGCAGGACGGCGGGAGGGTCGGGACATCGGGTTCGTCGTCCTTCGTCGCCCTCGACGCGGATCCAGCAGCGCCAGGACCGGCCGACTCGGCGGCTACGACGGGGACCTGGGCCAGCAGCGAGACGAGCACGACCAGGCCGAGCAGGTTGGCGATGAAGCGGGAAGAGGAGCGCACGAGGGTCAAGACTGGCACACAATCCTCTGGTCGACAGGAGAAGCTCGGCGCGCGCGAAGGACGCTGCGTTCAAATGAAGAAAAGGCCCCGTGGAGCCGGGGCCTTTCCAGTGTCCGAGGGGGGACTTGAACCCCCACAACCGTTACAGGTCACTAGCACCTCAAGCTAGCGCGTCTACCAATTCCGCCACCCGGACGTGTGCGGTGAAACCGTAGCAAAGTCCAGTCCCATGACTCACATCGGGGCGCCGGGGGCGGATGTCACAATGCACGACATGAGCAGTGATGACGCGGGGAACCGGGCGCCGGCAGCAGCGCCGTCCTACGATCCAGCCGCCGAGGTGGTCGATCTTTGTCGTGACCTGATCCGGATCGACACCACCAACTACGGCGACCCGGCCGGCACCGAGGGTCCGGGGGAGCGCAAGGCGGCCGAGTACGTCGCGACCCTGCTCGACGAGGTCGGCATCGAGTCTCGGCTCTACGAGTCCACGCCGGGCCGTACGTCGGTCATGGCGACCTGGGGCGGTAACGACACCGCTCGAGGTCGGTTGTTGCTCCACGGCCACCTGGACGTCGTGCCGGCTGCGGCCGAGGACTGGAAGGTGGACCCGTTCAGCGGCGAGATCCAGGACGGGTACGTCTGGGGCCGCGGTGCGGTCGACATGAAGGATTTCGACGCCATGCTCCTCTCGACGGTGCGAGCGCGTCAGCGCGCGGGCCAGGTCCCGGACCGCCCGATCGTGCTGTGCTTCACCGCGGACGAGGAGGCGGGCGGTCACCACGGGGCAGAGGTGCTCGTCGACCAGCACCGTGATGAGTTCGAGGGGGTCACCGAGGCGGTGGGCGAGGTAGGTGGGTTCAGCACCACAGTCCGGGGACGCCGCATCTACCTGATCGAGGCGGCCGAGAAAGGCATAGCCTGGATGAAGCTGACCGCACGCGGTCGGGCCGGCCACGGCTCCATGATCAACACCGAGAACGCCGTCACGCGACTCTCCGGTGCGGTCGCGAGGATCGGCGCTCACCAGTGGCCGGTGCGGCTGACCCCGACGATGGAGGTCCTGCTCGCCACCGTGGCCGACCTCGCCGGCACCGAGGCCACTCCGGAGAACGCCCAGGCGCTGGTCGAGGAGTTCGGCGGCGCCGCGCGGATGCTGGGCGCGGTGATCCGGAACACGGCCAACCCGACGCAGCTCGCCGGCGGCTACAAGGTCAACGTCATCCCGACCGAGGCGAGCGCGTACCTGGACGGACGCTTCCTGCCCGGTCATGAGGACGAGTTCTTCACGACCCTGCGCGAGCTGTGCGGCGAGGGCATCGAGTGGGACTTCGTGTCCCATCAACAACCCTGGGAGACGCCGTACGACGGCGACCTGGTCGGCGCCATGACCCGCTCGATCCTCGCTGAGGACCCGGAGGGAATCGTCGCGCCGTACACCATGAGCGGTGGCACCGACGCCAAGCACTTCCGCAAGCTCGGGATGCGCTCGTACGGCTTCGCGCCGCTGCGGCTGCCCGCTGACCTCGACTTCACCGCGCTGTTCCACGGGGTGGACGAGCGGGTGCCGGTCGACGCCTTGGAGTTCGGCGCACGGGTCTTCGACCGCTTCCTCGGTGAGGTCTAGCTCAGGCTGTCCGCACAGCACGGATGATCTTGCGTCGCAGAATGACGCGCCGGATGCCGTCGCTGCCGATCCGCACCCGGTCCAGCTCCCAACCTCCGTGCTCTGCTCTCTCCACGAGCACCTTGGTCACCACACCGCGCGGGTACTCCGGGGCGAAGCTGACCCGGTCGAACTCCCACTCCACGCCGAGGCGCGGGACGCGTCGCTCGATGCTGCTCACACAGCGCCCTGGGAGACGTCGTCGAGCGCAGCGACGATCTCGGCTGGCAGCGACTTGTCCTCCACACCCAGAGGTCCGCGGAGCTGTGCGGCGGTGCGCGCCCCGACGATCGGGGCAGTGACCCCGGGTCGATCGCGCACCCACACGAGGGCGACCTCCAGCGGAGTCCACCCCAGGCCCTCGGCAGCTCGAGCCACCGCCTCGACGACCCGGGCGCTCGTCTCGTCGAGATAGGCGCCGACGAAGCCCGCGAAGGTCTCGGAGGCGCCACGCGAGTCGACCGGTGTCCCACTGCGGTACTTGCCGGTGAGGACGCCTCGACCGAGCGGCGACCAGGTCAGCACGCCGAGACCGAGCGCCCCCGCTGCGGGAAGGACCTCGCGCTCCACCTGACGGTTGAGCAGGGAGTACTCCACCTGCGTCGACGCCAAGGTGAGGTGACCCGGCCGCGTTTCCTGCCAGGTCGCGGCGCGGGCTGTCTGCCAACCGGTGTAGTTGCTGACGCCGACGTACGAGGCGCGCCCGGAGGTCACTGCCAGGTCGAGAGCGCTCAGTGTCTCCTCCAGTGGTGCCTCGTCACTCCACACGTGGACCTGCCAGAGATCGACGTGGTCGACCCCGAGCCGCTCGAGCGAGGCGTCGAGCGTGGACAGCAGGTGGCCGCGCGACGTGTTGGTGACCCGCTCGCCCGAGCGCCGCGAGATCCCCGCCTTGGTGGCCAGCACGATCTCGTCGCGGGCCACGACGTCACCGATCAGCCGACCCACCAGCACCTCGGACTCTCCGTCGGAATAGCCCGCGGCGGTGTCGACCAGGGTGCCGCCGGCCTCTGCGAAGGCGATCAGCGACTCCCGCGCTTCGTGCTCGTCCGTGTCGCGACCCCAGGTCATCGTGCCCAGGCCGAGCCGGGAGACCTGCAGGCCGGTGGCGCCCATCCGTCGTTGCTGCATGACGAAAACCTAACCAGCACCTGGCGAGCCGCTGACGGAGGCACGCAGGACGGTCACTACCCTTCACCTGTGTGGGAGATGCTCCAGGCCATCGTGCTCGGTACGATCCAGGGGCTCACCGAGTTCCTGCCGATCTCGAGCAGCGCCCATCTGCGGATCTTCCCCGAGGCATTCGGTTGGGGTGACCCGGGTGCCGCCTTCACTGCGGTGATCCAGATCGGCACCGAGCTCGCCGTGCTGATCTACTTCCGCGCCGACATCTGGCGGATCGCCTCCATGTGGCTTCGATCGTTGTTCCGAGCCGAGCTGCGCGGCCACCTGGACGCCCGGATGGGCTGGTTCATCATCATCGGCTCGCTCCCGATCGTGATCATCGGCTTCGCGCTGCGCGACGTCATCGAACGCGACTTCCGCAACCTCTGGATCATCGCGACGATGCTCGTGGTGATGGGTCTGGTCCTCGGGCTTGCCGACAAGTTGGGCTCCAACTCCAAGAAGATTAAGCAGATCACCCTGCGCGACGCCATCCTGATGGGTGCTGCCCAGGCGATGGCCGTGGTGCCGGGGGTGTCCCGCTCGGGCGCCACGCTCTCGATGGGCAGGGCCCTGGGCTACGAGCGGGAAGCGGCCACCCGATATGCGTTCCTGTTGGCCATCCCGGCAGTGGTCGGGGCCGGTCTCTTCGAGCTGCGCAAGATCGGTGAGCCTCTCCAGCGGGGCCAGACCGACTACGGCTGGGGCCCGACGATCGCTGCGACGGTGGTGTCGTTCATCGTCGGCTATGCCGCGATCGCCTGGTTGCTGCACTACGTCTCCACCCGCTCCTACACGCCGTTCGTCATCTACCGGGTGGTGCTGGGCCTCGCGACGATGGCGCTGCTCACCACGGGTGTGCTGGTCGCTTGAGCACCTGGCCCGTCAGCGACCGGCGGTCTTCGCCAGCAGATCTCGGCGACTCGAGGTCGCGGTCTTCTGGAACATCGCCTTCAGATGATCCTGGACGGTGTACTCGGTGATCGCCATCAGTCGGGCGGTCGTCCGGGTGTCGAGCCCTCGAGTGAGGTGACCCAGCAGGGCCACCTCTCGTCCGGTCAGGCCGTGCGCTCGAGCAAAAATGTCTTGGCGCTCCGTCGGAGTGCTCTCCTCCATGGTGACGACGATGTCCCGGTGCTCGACCGGCTCGGGACTCGCGATGCGATCTGCCCGGAGCGTGAGCCACACGCCGCCTCCCAGATGCACCCTCGCCTGCGCAGGGTGAACGTCGAGCTCGCTCTCGACAGCGAGGAGCTGGGCTGCCACGTTGTATGCGCCAGCCGGAACCGCGCCCCGCTCAGGAGGGCCAGGGAGCAGGGTCGACATCCAGCGCCGGGTCTGGGCTGTCTGGGCTCGGACCGCCAAGCCGGGTGAGAGGATCAATGCCCCAGGGCCCCGTGGTGTGGGTGTCGTCTGGACGATCGTGAAGGTTGCTGCCTGCGCGGCGCGGAGCAGAGAGGTGATCGAGGAACCGACCGAGGACAGGGCGGCGACCTCGTCAGCGCTGAAGCAGGTGTCGCGTCGCCACAGGTCGAGGAATCCCCAGCACCCGAAACGGTCCGTGAAGACCAGGGAAGCCACGTCCAGGATTCCGAGGTCCGCCAGGTGCTCGCGCCACAGCAGACTCTGCTCCGGACGACCGCCGGTCGCCTGCTGAAGGCTCACGCAACCACCAGGGGGCAGTCCGGTCCACCTGTTGACCAGAGTCAGGTACTTCAGACGGATCAGGTCGGGCAACGTCGAGAGGTCGGGGACCTCGGCCACCGGCGAGCACCCCACGGTGGTCACCGGGTCGGTGAGCAGGAAGGCGTGGGCCTCGAAGGGCACGTGACGCCGGATCGCGTCCAGGACGAGTGCGCGCATCGCCCGGTCGTCGCCGCCGATGGCGGAGACGTGCTCGACCGCGACCTCGAGACGTGCGGACAACGTGCGACCCGTCACGCTGCGAGACTACGCCGATCACCACCCCAGGTTCCTGGGATGTCGCCCGTCCTCGCCGCGACCTACGGTCGTCACCACCGACCGATCCCGAACCAGGAGGAACCATGATCACACTTCAGATTGAGCATGCCATCAGCGACTTCAGCCTCTGGCTCACGGCATTCAACCGATTCGCCGCCAGACGCTCGGAGGGTGGGGTCCTGCACGAGCGGGTCTGGCAACCGGTCGAGGACCCGCACTACGTCTTCATCGAGCTCGAGTTCGAGGCTCTCGAGGAGGCACAGCGATTCCGCACGTTCCTCGAGACCCAGGTGTGGTCCACGCCGGCCAACTCACCAGCGCTCGTCGGCAGCCCGCGCGCACGCATCGTGCAGCTGGCGCCGGCGGGGTGACGCCGGCGAGTGCCGGCTCAGAGCCAACCGGCACGCTTGAAGAACCACCACAGCGCGCCGGAGGCACCGAACATCAGCACCAGGGCGAACGGATAGCCCAGGTCCCAGTGCAGCTCGGGCATGCGGTCGAAGTTCATGCCGTAGATCCCGGCGATCAGCGTGGGGACCACGACGATCGCGGCCCCCGCGGAGATCTTGCGCATGTCGTCGTTCTGCTGGACCGAGATCGAGGCCAGGTGTGCGTCGAAGGCCGTCGACAGCAATGCGTCGAGGCTGTCGACGATCTCGGCGGCCTGCGTGAGGTGGTCCACCACATCGCGAAAGAACGGCGCTGCCTCGGCGCTGACCCCGCTCACCGACCCGGAGGCGAAGCGACGCATCGGCTCCCGGAGCGGGAGCACGGCGCGACGTACCTCGGAGATCTCCCGCTTCAGGGTGTAGATACGCGCCGAGTCCCGGGTGCGGACGGTGGAGAAGACCGATTCCTCGACCTCGTCGACATCCTCCTCGAGGAAGGCCACGACAGCGGTGTAGCCATCGACGACCACGTCGCTGACGGCGTAGACGACCGCTGACGGACCGTGCGTCATCAGGTCGGAGGAGCGCTCCAGGTGGGCGCGGGCTTCCTGCAGCTGGGAGCCGTGCCCGTGGCGGACGGTGATCACGAAGTCGTCGCCCACGAACAAGCTGATCTCCCCGGTCTCCACCGCGTCGTCCTCGTCGACGTACCAGAGGGTCTTGAGGATGAGGAACAGGAACCCTTCATAAGCCTCGACCTTCGGTCGCTGGTGGGCCTTGAAGGCGTCCTCGACGGCCAGGTGGTGCAGGTCGAAGGCGTCGGCTACCTGGCTCAGCTCGCCCTGGCTCGGCTCGTAGAGCCCGACCCACACGAAGCCGTCGTCGGTCGCGGCGGTCGCGCGGAGCTGTGCGTAGTCGTGGGTAGCACAGTCGACCGTGAGCCGGGTGCCACCCCGGTAGACGGCGCTGTCGACGATCACGGGCTCACGTTAGCCGCCGAGGCCCGGATTTCGGCTCACCACTTACAGTCGGGGCCATGGCAACGGTGATCCTCGTACGGCACGGTCGTACGACGGCGAATGCGTCAGGCGTGCTGGCAGGCCGGTCGGCAGGTGTGAAGCTCGACGACACCGGCACCGCCCAGGCCCAGCGGGCAGCGCAGCGGATCGCGGCGGTGCCGCTGGCGGCCATCCTGAGCAGCCCGTTGGAGCGCTGCCGCCAGACCGCGAAGGCGGTCCTTGCCGCGCAGGACTCCTCGACGCTGCGGATCGAGGTGGAGAAGGCCATCACCGAGTGCGACTACGGGCAGTGGCAGGGTCGGAATCTGAAGGACCTGCTCTCGGAGCCGTTGTGGAAGAGCGTGCAGGCGCAGCCCTCGGCGGTGACGTTCCCGGACGGCGAGTCGATGTCGGGCATGCAGTCGCGTGCGGTCAGCGCCGTCCGACGTCACGATGCTGCGGTAGAGGCCGAGCACGGCCCGCAAGCCGTGTGGGTCGCGGTCAGCCATGGAGACATCATCAAGTCGGTGCTGGCCGACGCGTTGGGCATGCACCTCGACCTCTTCCAACGGATCGGGGTGGACCCCGCGTCGGTCTCCATCGTGCGCTACACCGAGTCCCGGCCCTACGTGCTCGCCTCGAACACCCACGAAGGTGATCTCGCTTGGTTGACGGCCCCCGTCGTGTCCGGGGACGCCGCTGTCGGTGGCGGTGCCGGTCCGGAGACCCCCGCAGTGGCGGGTCATTCCACGGGTCGGTCATAGGGTGAGTGACATGGCTCCGATCGTCCACGGTTTCGACCCGCCGGAACGCTTCGTGACCGGCACCGTCGGGGAGCCGGGAGCACGCACGTTCTTCCTCCAGGCCCGCACCGGCTCCCGCGTCACCAGCGTCTCGCTGGAGAAGCAGCAGGTCGCCGCCCTCGCCGAGCGCATCGACGAGCTCTTGGACGAGGTGATGACCAGTGAGTCGAACGAGTCGATGGTGCCCGCGGTGGCGCCGCTGGCCCTGGACGACTCCGCCCCGCTGGAGCAGCCCATCGAGGAGGAGTTCCGAGCCGGCACGATGACCTTGTCGTGGGACCCGTCCGACGAGCGCGTGGTGATCGAGGTCTTTCCCTACTCCGAGGCCGCCGTTGTCTCGCCCGACCAGGTCGACGAGGACTTCGAGGAACCGGAGCCCGACGAGGTCTTCCTCGTGCGCGTCACGCCCGCCGTGGCACGGGCATTCGTCAAGCGAGCCGAGCAGGTGCTCGAGGCCGGCCGGCCGAGCTGCCCCTTCTGTGGCAACCCGATCGACCCGGCCGGGCACCTGTGCGTGCGCGCCAATGGCTTCCGCCGCCGCGACCCATGACCCCTGCCGGACCTGCGCTCCAGCTGCACGGTCGGATCATGCCGGCGTCGAACGCCACGTTCCTCGGCGAGCTCGATCGCCTCAAGGTGGTCTACAAGCCGGTTGCCGGTGAGCGTCCGCTGTGGGATTTTCCCGACGGCACCTTGGCGGGCCGCGAGGTGGCGGCGTACGCCGTCTCGCAAGTCACCGGCTGGGACGTGGTGCCGCGGACCTGGCTCGGGACCGGACCGCATGGACTCGGGATGCTCCAGGAGTGGCAGGAGCCGGACGCCGAGCAGGACGCCGTGACGCTCGTGCGACCCGACGAGGTGCCGGCGGGCTGGCGCGCCGTCTTCGAGGGCGTGGACGACCACGACCGCGACGTCGCCCTGGTCCACGAAGACACCACGCCCCTGCGACGGATGGCAGTCTTCGACGTCATCACCAACAACGCCGACCGCAAGGGCGGTCACGTGCTGGCGATGGCCTCAGGACACCGCTACGGCGTCGACCACGGGCTGACGTTCCACCACGAGGCGAAGCTGCGCACGGTGCTGTGGGGGTGGCACGGTGAGCCGCTCGATGACGAGGACGTTGCCGGGGTCGACCGGGTGATCACAGCGCTCAGCGGTGCCTTGGGAGTTGAGCTCGCCCAGCACCTGACCGACCGGGAGATCACGGCGTTGGACCGGCGTTGCCGTCGATTCCTCGAGCACGGGTCCCTCCCACTACCCCGCGGTGAGTGGCCTGCGATCCCGTGGCCGCCCTTCTGAGGACCACCGCCCGGACCGGAGCTGCGACCACCTAGGCTGCGCTCATGCGTGCTTGGAACCCCCCGGAGATGCCGACGTTGCCCGTCACCGCCCCGGCAGTGACCCTGCACGACACGGCCTCGGGTGGACCGGTGACCACCGCCCCCGACGGGGTCGCCCGGCTCTACGTCTGCGGGATCACGCCCTACGACGCCACGCACCTGGGTCACGCCGCCACCTACGTCGGCTTCGACCTGCTGAACCGCGCCTGGCGAAACGCCGGCCACGACGTGACCTACGTCCAGAACGTCACCGACGTCGACGACCCGCTGCTCGAGAGGGCGACGAAGGTCAACATCGACTGGGTCGAGCTCGCCGAGCGGGAGACGGAGCTGTTCCGTCAAGACATGGAGGCGTTGCGGGTGCTGCCCCCGGCGCGCTACATCGGCGCCGTGGAGTCGATTCCGCTGGTGATCGGCCTGATCAAGGTCCTGAAGTCCTCGGGAGCGATCTACGAGGTCGACCAGGACCTGTACTACTCGGTCAGCGCAGACCCGGAGTTCGGGTCCGAGTCCGGTCTCGACCGCGACATGATGCTGAGCCTGTTCGCTGAGCGTGGTGGCGACCCGGAGCGGGCGGGGAAGCGCGATCCGCTCGACTGCGTGGTCTGGAGGGGCGAGCGCGAGGGCGAGCCGTCCTGGCCCAGCCCGTGGGGTCCGGGCCGTCCTGGCTGGCACATCGAGTGTGCGGCCATCGCCGTCGCCTACCTGGGCCCCGACGTCGACGTCCAGGGAGGCGGGAGCGACCTCGTCTTTCCGCACCACGAGATGTGCGCGGGGCACGCCCAGGTCGCGATGCCGGGCTCGTCCTTCGCCCGCGTCTACAGCCATGCTGGGATGGTCGGCTACGACGGCGAGAAGATGTCGAAGTCGAAGGGCAACCTGGTCTTCGTCTCCGCGCTGCGCAACAGCGACATCGACCCGATGGCGATCCGTCTTGCGCTCCTGCGACACCACTTCCGCAGCGACTGGGAGTGGATCGATGCCGAGCTCTTCGCCGCCGTCGACACCTTGGGGGAGTGGCGCAAGGCCGTCGCCCTGGGCGCCGGTGCTCCGGCAGCTCCGGTGGTGGCGGAGGTCCTGGCAGCCCTGGCTGACGACCTCGATGCCCCGCGGGCATTGGTCGCGATCGACGCGTGGGTCGCTGCCACCCTGGGTGCCGGCGAGCTCGCCGACACCTCCGACGACGGTGCCGCGGTGATGATCCTCGCAGTGCTCGACGCGGCGCTGGGACTAGCTCTCTAGCCCCTGCGACGTGCATCGGGGAGCTCCGCGATCCTTATGAGGGCACCGTCCTCGCTGGTCACTCGGGCTGCGGTGCCGGACCGTCGTCGCCGCGACGCTTCAGGTACCGCTCGAACTCCCGGGCGATCGCCTCGCCCGATGCCTCGGGCAGGTCAGCGGTGTCCCGGGCCTCCTCGAGGGCGCGCACGTAGTCGGAGATCTCCTCGTCGTCCTCCGCGAGCTCGTCGACCCCCCGCTCCCACGCTCGGGCGTCCTCAGCCAGGTCGAGGAGGGGGATCGAGACCTCCAGGAGGTTCTCGAGCTGACCGAGAAGCGCCAGCGTGGCCTTCGGGCACGGGGGCTGCGCGACGTAGTGCGGTACGGCTGCCCAGTAGGACACCGCGGGGAGGTCGAGCTGGGTGCAGGCGTCCTGGAAGACTCCGACGATGCCGGTGGGGCCCTCGTAGACGGACTGCTCGAGCTTGAGCCGGTCGATCAGCTCGGGCTCGGTGGCCGTCCCGGTGACCGGGATCGGGCGCGTGTGAGGAGTGTCGGCCAGCAGGGCACCCAGGGTGACCACCAGGGCCCCGCCCAGCTCGTCACACGCAGCCAGCAGCTCAGCGCAGAACTGCCGCCACCGCATGTTCGGCTCTATCCCGCGGATCAGGATGACGTCGCGATCCAGGTCGGGCGGCGACGCAACGGCGATCTGGGTGGTGGGCCAGGTCAGGCTCCGGTGACCGTGCTCGTCGGTGGTGATCAGGGGCCGGTTGACCTGGAAGTCGTAGAACTCCTCGGGGTCGATCGTGGCCACGACCCGCGCGTCCCACACCTCCATCAGGTGGTCGACCACCGAGGAGGCGACGTCTGCGGCGTCGTTCCAACCCTCGAAGGCCGCGATGACCAAGGGATCCACGAGCTCGGGGGTGTCGTCCATCTCGATCACAGGGGGAAGCCTAGAGGGTGCTGCAGTGTTGAGGATTTCGCCGGGACCCTGAGCCGGTGTCACGATCTGAGAATCACGTCCACGACGTGGACGGCGTACCTCACCGCACTCATCACCGAGGAGACCCGTTGCCCGACCATCGCCCAGACGCCACCGCCCAGCTCACCGCGATCCTGCACGAGCGGATCGTGGTGCTCGATGGCGCCATGGGAACTGCGATCCAGCGCGACCGGCCGGACGAGGCCGGCTACCGCGGGGAGCGCTTCGTCGACTGGCCCAGCGACCTTCAGGGCAACAACGACCTCCTCACGCTGACTCAGCCCGACATCGTCGCCGGCATCCATCGCGAGTACCTCGTCGCCGGCGCCGACATCATCGAGACCAACACGTTCAACGCCAACCGGATCTCGCTGGCCGACTACGGCATGGAGGAGATGGCCTACGAGCTCAACTTCGAGGCTGCCGTGCTGGCGCGCCGCGTGTGTGACGAGATGACCGAGCAGACTCCGGACAAGCCCCGCTTCGTCGGAGGTGCGCTCGGTCCCACGACGCGTACGGCGTCCATCTCACCCGATGTGAACGACCCCGCAACACGCAACGTGTCGTGGGACCAGCTGGTCGCCGCCTACCTCGAGGCCGCGCGCGGGCTCGTCGATGGCGGCTCGGACCTCATCTTCATCGAGACCATCTTCGACACCCTCAACGCCAAGGCAGCGATCTTCGCTGTCGAGACGCTGTTCGAGGAGCAGGGTCGCCGGTGGCCGGTGATCATCTCGGGCACCATCACCGACGCCTCCGGGCGCACCTTGTCGGGTCAGGTGACCGAGGCGTTCTGGGACTCGGTGCGCCACGCCCGACCTTTGGCGGTCGGGCTCAACTGCGCCCTGGGTGCCAAGGAGATGAGGCCTTACATCGCGGAGATCTCCCGTCTCGCGGACACCTTCGTCTCGTGCTATCCCAACGCCGGACTGCCCAATGCCTTCGGTGAGTACGACGAGTCACCGGACGAGACTGCTGCGATGCTGCAGGAGTTCGCCACGGCCGGCTTCGTGAACCTGGCCGGCGGGTGCTGCGGGACCACGCCGGACCACATCGCCGCGATTGCCGAAGCGGTGGCCGACCAACCTCGGCGCCAGCTCGTCGAGGTCTCCCCGGCGATGCGGCTGAGTGGTCTCGAGCCGTTCACGATCGACGAGAACAGCTTGTTCGTGAACGTCGGCGAGCGCACCAACATCACCGGCTCGGCGAAGTTCCGCAACCTGATCAAGGCCGGAGACTTCGACACCGCGCTGAGCGTGGCACTGCAACAGGTCGAGAACGGCGCGCAGGTCATCGACGTCAACATGGACGAAGGCATGATCGACGGTGTCGCCGCGATGGACCGCTTCACCAAGCTGATCGCCAGCGAGCCGGACATCAGCCGGGTGCCGATGATGATCGACTCCTCGAAGTGGGAGGTCATCGAGGCCGGCCTGAAGAACGTTCAGGGCAAGGCCATCGTCAACTCGATCTCGATGAAGGAGGGCGAAGAGGCGTTCCGCACCCAGGCCCGGCTGGTGAAGAAGTACGGCGCCGCCGCTGTCGTGATGGCATTCGACGAGGATGGCCAGGCCGACAACCTCGAGCGACGCAAGCAGATCTGCGAGCGGGCCTACCGGATCCTGGTCGACGAGGTGGGTTTCCCGGCCGAGGACATCATCTTCGACCCGAATGCCTTCGCGGTCGCCACCGGCATCGAGGAGCATGCCTCCTACGGCCTGGACTTCATCGAGGCAACGCGCTGGATCAAGCAGAACCTACCGGGCGCCAAGGTGTCGGGCGGGATCTCGAACGTCAGCTTCTCCTTCCGGGGCAACAACCCGGTGCGCGAGGCCATCCATGCAGTGTTCCTCTTCCACGCGATCCAGGCCGGCCTGACGATGGGCATCGTCAACGCCGGCGCCCTGGTCGTCTACGACCAGGTCGAGCCCGAGCTCCGCGAGCGGATCGAGGACGTGGTGCTCAACCGCCGACCTGACGCTGCCGAGCGCCTGCTGGAGATCGCCGAGCGGCACAACCGCCAAGGCGAGAAGGAAGAGGTGGCCGAGCAGGAATGGCGATCGTTGCCGGTAGGGGAGCGGATCACCCATGCCCTGGTGAAGGGCATCGATGCCTACGCCGAGGCGGACGCGGAAGAGCTGCGCCTGGAGATCGCCGCACGCGGAGGGCGCCCCATCGAGGTCATCGAGGGACCTCTGATGGCCGGGATGGACGTCGTGGGCGACCTCTTCGGCGCCGGCAAGATGTTCTTGCCCCAGGTCGTGAAGTCGGCACGGGTGATGAAGAAGGCCGTGGCACACCTGATT
This sequence comes from Nocardioides sp., assembly GCA_049586475.1. Classification (GTDB taxonomy): domain Bacteria; phylum Actinomycetota; class Actinomycetes; order Propionibacteriales; family Nocardioidaceae; genus Nocardioides. Next base: position 14,966 of record JBAVCA010000033.1, on the reverse strand, counting down.
CCGTTCATCGAGCAAGAGAAGCTCGACAACCCGGAGTACGCCACCGCCAAGGAGACCAACGGCACCATCGTGATGGCGACGGTCAAGGGCGACGTGCACGACATCGGCAAGAACATCGTCGGCGTGGTGCTGCAGTGCAACAACTACGAGGTGATCGACCTCGGGGTGATGGTGCCGCCCCAGAAGATCCTCGACACCGCCATCGAGGTGGGAGCTGACATCATCGGGCTGTCCGGACTCATCACGCCGTCCCTGGACGAGATGGTCACCCTGGCCAGCGAGATGCAGCGCCAAGGCTTCACGATCCCGCTGCTCATCGGCGGCGCGACGACCTCGCGCGCCCACACCGCGGTCAAGGTCGACCCGCGGTACGACGGCGCCGTGGTTTGGGTGAAGGACGCGTCCCGATCGGTCCCGACCGCCGCCGCCCTGCTCCACGACGAGCGACGCGAGGCGCTCATGGCCGACGTGAAGGCGGACTACGACGCGTTGCGGGAGCGCCATGCGGGCAAGAGCGAGCGCAAGCTGCTCGGCTACGACGCGGCCCGGGCCAACGCGACCGACATCGACTGGTCGTCGTACTCCCCGCCGGCGCCGAGCCAGCCGGGCGTGCACCTGCTCGAGGACTACGACCTCGCCGAGCTGCGCGACTACATCGACTGGCAGCCCTTCTTCAACGCCTGGGAGATGAAGGGCAAGTTCCCCGACATCCTCAACAGCCCCACGACCGGCGAGGCGGCGCGCAAGCTCTACGACGACGCGCAGGAGATGCTGGACAAGGTCATTGCGGAGAAGTGGTTGACGGCCAAGGGTGTCTACGGTTTCTTCCCTGCGGCCGCCGACGGCGACGACACGCTCCTGTACGCCAACCAGGAGCGCTCCGAGGTCCTCGCGACCCTGCACCACCTGCGCCAGCAGGGCGAGCACCGCAGGGGGGTGCCCAACAAGTCGCTGGCCGACTTCGTTGCCCCGCTCTCCTCGAACCTCGCAGACCACGTGGGCGGATTCGCGGTGACGGCCGGGATCGGGCTGCAGGAGCGGGTCAAGGCGTTCCAGGACGAGCTCGACGACTACAGCGCAATCCTGATCGAGTCCTTGGCAGATCGTCTTGCCGAGGCGTTCGCCGAGCGGCTCCACCAGCGGGTGCGCACCGAGCTCTGGGGCCACGTCCCGCACGAGGACCTGAGCAGCGCCGACCTCATCGCCGAGAAGTACTCCGGCATCCGTCCGGCGCCGGGCTACCCGGCCTGCCCCGACCACACCGAGAAGACCACCCTGTGGGACCTTCTCGACGTCGAGAAGCAGACCGGAATCACCCTCACCGAGTCGATGGCGATGTGGCCGGGCGCCTCGGTCTCGGGGTGGTACTTCAGCCACCCGCAGTCGCAGTACTTCGTCGTCGGCAGGATCGGTCGCGACCAGGTCGCGTCCTACGCCGAGCGCAAGGGCTGGACCGTGGCCGAGGCCGAGCGTTGGCTCTCACCCAACCTCGGCTACGAGCCGGAGGACTGAGCATGCTCGAGGCCGTCCTGTGGGACATGGACGGCACCCTCGTCGACACCGAGCCCTACTGGATCGACACGGAGTTCGCGCTCGCCGAGGAGTTCGGTGCATCGTGGAGCCACGACCTGGCCCTGCAGCTGGTCGGCAACGACCTGCTCAGCTCGGGTCGGTTCATCCAGGAGCAGATGGGGCTGCCGCTCACGCCTGCCGAGATCGTCGAGCGCCTCCTCGACGGGGTCGTCGAGCGGGTGCAGCACGACGTTCCGTGGCGACCGGGCGCGCGAGAGCTGCTCGAAGAGCTCAAGATCGCCGGCGTCCCGTGCGCCTTGGTGACGATGTCGTGGGAGCGTTTCGTCGCGCCGATCGTCGCTGCGCTGCCGCCCGACACCTTCTCGGTAGTGGTCACTGGCGACATGGTGACCCACGGCAAGCCCCATCCGGAGCCTTACGCGACGGCTGCGCGGCGCCTCGGCGTCGACCCGTCAGCGACGGTCGCGATCGAGGACTCCGAGACCGGGTGCCGTTCTGCGGAGGCGGCCGGGTGCACTGTGCTGGCGGTGCCGCTGCACGTCAGCGTCGCCCCGGGGGACCGGCGAACCTTCCGCGACACCCTGGTGGGACTGGACCCCACCAGCCTCGCGGCACTCCGACTGTCAGCGGTCTGAGGATCCGACGCCAGTCAGATGCCCGATCGTTGCGAGATCGCGACCTTGTGTGCGGCGCGTCACAGTGGCGGCGACGGTCGAGGCTCGCGTACGTTGCGTGCGTTCTGCAGCACTTCACTCCCACGGAGGTAGACCACGTGAAAAGAGCACGACACGTCCTGGCACTTGCCAGCGCCGGCATTCTGATCGCCTCGCTGTCCGCGTGTGGCGAAAACGCCCGCGACGCTGATCAGCCCGCATCCGGGGACGGAGACGCTGCAGCTGCCAGCGGTGAGTGGACCCTCGGCACCACCGAGACCGTCACCGCCATGGACCCTGCCGGCTCCTACGACTTCGGTTCGTGGAACATGCAGTACAACATCTTCGAGCAGCTCGTCGTGATCCCTGCCGGTGAGTCGGACCCGGTGCCTGATGCAGCTACCTGCGACTACGACGACCCGTCGACGATCACGTGCACCCTGCGCGAGGGTCTGACCTTCTCCAACGGCAACGACCTGACATCCTCCGACGTTGCGTACTCGTTCAAGCGCAACCTGGAGATCAACGACCCCAACGGCTCCTCGGTGCTGCTCGGGTCGATCTCCAACGGTGACGCAGAGAACCAGACGTTGGCCGACGGCGCGATCGAGACTCCCGACGACCTGACCGTGGTCTTCAACCTCAACCAGGCCGACCAGACCTTCTTGAAGATCCTCGGCTCCGCGACCTCCTCGATCGTCGATGAGGACGTCTTCCCGGCTGACGCGCTGCTCGGCGACGCCGAGGTCGTCGGCTCGGGCCCCTACACGTTGGCCGCCTACGACGCCGGCAAGCAGGCGACGCTCGTGGCCAACTCCGGCTACAGCGGCGATCGCGTCCCGCAGACCAAGACGATCTTCGTCCAGTACTTCAACGACCCGGCCCCGCTGCGCAACGCGATCGGCTCCGAGCAGATCGACATCGCCTGGCGCACGCTGAGCCCCACCGACCTGAACTCCCTCGAGGACGAGGGCAACGTGGAGGTCATCCGTGGCGAGGGGTCGGAGTTCCGCTACTGGGTCTGGCAGCTCGAGGCCGGCAACGGCGGCGACGTGGCGGTGCGCCAGGCCGCGGCCCAGCTCATCGACCGGGATGCCATCTCGGAGAACGCCTACGACGGCACGGTCGCGCCTTCCTACTCCATCGTTCCTCCGGGCTTCGGTGGCCAGAAGGACTCCTTCGAGGAGAAGTACGGCGAGCCGTCGGTCGACGCTGCGACGAAGATCCTCGAGGACGCCGGGGTGAAGACCCCGGTCAAGATCACGCTGGGGTACACCCCGACCCACTACGGGCCCAATGCTGTCGACGAGGCCAACGAGTTCGCCGGCCAGCTCAACGACAGTGGCCTGTTCGACGTCAAGCTCGCCGACGCCGAGTGGGAGGAGTACCAGGACCTCTACAAGCAGAACGCCTACGACCTGTTCATCCTGGGTTGGTACCCCGACTTCCTCGACGCCGACAACTACCTGTCGCCGTTCATCCGCGACGGTGGCTTCTTCGCCAACGGCTACTCCAACGACCAGGTCAACACCCTGCTCGACCAGGAGCTCGGCGAGACCGACGAGGCTGCTCGTGCCGAGCAGATCGGTGAGCTGCAGGACATCGTGGCCGAGGACGTGCCGCTGATCCCGTCGTGGAACGGCCAGAACGTCGCCGTTGCCACGTCGAAGATGAGTGGGGTCGAGGAGACCCTCGACCCGACGTACGTCTTCAGGTTCTGGGGCATCTCGAAGTCCGAGTAACCTGCTCGCTCGACGTATGACAGGGTGCAGGGCGTCCACCGTTCGGTGGGCGCCCTGCGCCTTGCAGCGCCAGCAGCTTCATCGCGGTTCACGCCGCGCCACCATCGTGCGAGCGGAGGCTCATGAGCACCACCACGTCGGGGTCGTTGCCCCGCTACATCATGACCCGGCTGCTGCTGGTGATCCCGATGATGTGGGTCCTGCTGACCATGGTCTTCCTGTTGCTTCGGGTCGCCCCCGGCGACCCGGTGAGCGCGGCGGTCGGGGACAAGCTCAGCCCCGAGGCGCTCGAGGTCCGACGCACGGCGCTGGGCCTCAACCGACCGCTGATCGTGCAGTACTTCGAATACCTCGGTGACGTCTCCCGCTTCAACTTCGGCAACACCATCAGTGACCGACGTCCGGTGCTCGACATCATCCAGAACCAGGGTGGCGCCACGCTGACCCTGACCCTCGGCGCCTTTCTCTTCGCGCTGCTCATCGGCCTGCCCCTCGGTCGCTACGCCGGCCGGCGGCGAGACACCGCGGCCGACGCGGGTATCCGGGTCTTCGGTGTGGTCTCCTACGCGGCACCCATTTTCTGGGTCGGCCTGATGCTGATCCTCGTGGTGATCCGCTACGTCCCGGGCTGGCCGACCTTCGGCATCGCCGACGCGACGACGGAGTTCTACGTACCGGACCGGACCGGGATCATCCTCGTCGACGCCCTCTTCGTCGGGGACTGGATCTCGGTCGGCGACATCCTCCAGCACCACGTGCTGCCCTGCCTGACGCTGGGCCTGCTGCTCTCGGGCGTGATCATCCGGCTCGTTCGCGTCAACGTGATCCAGACCATGAAGGGCGACTACGTCGAGGCGGCGCGGGCCCGGGGCATCCCGGAGCGCCAGGTGATCCGGAAGCACGCCTTCCGCAACGCGCTGGTCCCGGTGATCACCGTGATCGGACTGCAGTTCGCACTGACCTTGTCGGGCGCGATCCTGACCGAGAAGACCTTCAACTGGCCAGGCCTCGGCAACGAGCTGGTCGAGTACATCACCAAGCGCGACTACATCGCGGTGCAGGGCCTGGTGACGTTCTTCGCGCTGGCGGTGGTCCTGGTGAGCGTCTTCGTCGACATCCTGAACGCCCTGGTCGACCCGAGGGTGAGGTACTGATGAGCCGCTTCGTGCCCAAGTTCGCCCGGACCATCTGGAACACGAGTGGTCTGGCTCGCTACATCCTGCTGATCGGCGTCCTGATCACGCTGGTCTTCGTCACGTTCGCGGTCGGAGCGCCGTGGATCGCGCCGTACGACTTCGCGCAGAACAGCGTCGACGGCGTCCGCTTCCCGAAGAGCGCCGGTCCGTCGGCGCAGCACCTGCTCGGGACGAACGACCAGTTCTTCGACATCTTCAGCCGCGTGGTGTGGGGTTCGCGCACCGGCCTCCAGGTCGTCGTCACCTCGGTGGTGCTGTCCGCACTGATCGGGGTGCCGCTCGGCCTCGTCTCCGGCTTTGTCGGCGGATGGACGGACCGGATCCTGGTCTTCCTCATGGACGCGCTGTACTCGTTCCCCTCGCTGCTGCTGGCGATCATCTTCTCGTTCATGCTCCAGGAGCGGATCGGCGGCGGCATCGTGGCAGCAGCACTCGCGCTCACCGCGATCTACATCCCGCAGTACTTCCGCGTGGTGCGCAGCACCACGGTCTCGGCCCGCGAGGCGACCTACGTCGAGGCAGCGCGCGCCATCGGCGCCCGTCCGATCACGATCATGCGCAAGTACCTGTTCAACAACGTGATGCAGTCCGTGCCCGTCATCGGGACGCTCAACGCGGCGGACGCGCTCGGCACCCTGGCCGCGCTGGGCTTCCTCGGTCTCGGTATCCAACCGACCGAGGCCTCGGAATGGGGCTACGACCTCAGCCGCGCCCTCGACAATGTCTCCGCGGGCGACCTGGGTCCGGCCCTGTGGCCGGGGCTGGCGATCATCCTGCTGGTCACGGCACTGACGCTGGTGGGTGAAGGACTCAACGAGACGCTCAACCCGGCGTTGCGTCGCCGTCGCTTGCAGGCGGTCTCGTTCGCTGCGGCGCCGGCCAAGAAAGCTTCTGTCACCGAGGGGGTCCGATGAGTACGTCGACGCCGAGCAGCCTGGCGCCGCCGCCGGCAGAGACCGTTCTGGCCGCGCGGGACCTGCGGGTCTGGTACGGCACCGAGCGCGGCCCCGTCCGGGCCGTCGACGGCGTCAGCTTCGACATCCGCAAGGGAGAGATCCTCGGCCTGGTGGGGGAGTCCGGGTGCGGCAAGTCGACCCTGGGCCGCGGTCTGCTGGGGTTGCTCCCCGAAGGGTCGGCACGCGACGGCGAGCTGAGCTTCCGAGGCGAGGACATGCTCAGCCTCAAGCCCAAGCAGCAGTACGCGATGCGCGGCGGCTCGCTCGGCATGATCTTCCAGGAGCCGCTCACGAGGCTCAACCCGCTGATGCGTATCTCCGACCATTTCTCCGAGACCCTCAAGGTCCACGAGAAGGGCATCTCCAAGGACGAGGTGATGCGGCGAACCCTCGAGGCACTCCGGGTGATGGGGATCCCACCGACCCGGCTGCGCGCCTACCCGCACGAGTTCTCTGGCGGGATGCGGCAGCGGCTGATGATCGCGCTGACGCTGGTGCTGCGGCCCTCGTTCGTGGTGGCCGACGAGCCGACCACCGCCCTCGACGTGCTGGTGGAGGCCCAGATCATCCGGATCCTGCACGACCTGCGCGAGACCTATGAGACCTCCCTGCTGCTCATCACCCACAACCTGGGCATCATCGCCGAGGCGTGCGACCGGGTGGCGGTGATGTACGCCGGCAAGATCGTCGAGATCGGGGACGCGCGCGAGGTCTTCAGCCGCCCGCAGCACTCGTACACCCGCGAGCTGCTGCGCTCGACGATCTCGCTCTCGACCACCGGGCTGAACTACATCGAGGGCGCGCCGCCCGACTTGACCGACCCTCCGCTGGGGTGTCACTTCCACCCTCGGTGCCCCGACGCCATGGCGATCTGCGCCGAGCGCGAGCCCGCCGACTCCATCACCCCCGCCGGCACGCGGGTGGCGTGCTGGGCCGCAGAGAAAAACCTGGGCCGCGAGCTGACCGCCGCCGAGTCCGCCCCTCTGGAGCGCGAGGAGATCGCCGTTGCCGACGAAGCCTGAAGCATCCCAAGAAGCCGCGACGCCGTCGAGCACCGTGATCGAGACCGACAGGCTCGAGGTGCACTATCAGCTGCAGGGCGGAGCGCTCTCGCGCCTCCTCGGGCTGAAGGCCCGCACCGTCAAGGCCATCGACGGTGTCACGGTCGACCTGCGCCGCGGCGAGGTGCTCGGCGTGGTAGGAGAGTCCGGGAGTGGGAAGACCACGCTCGGACGAGCCCTGTTGGGCCTCGCTCCGACCACGAGCGGATCGATCACCTACCACTCGTCGCAGGGAGAGCGCCGGGTCTCGGCGATGCGGGGCGCCGAGCTGCGTCGCCTGCGCACCGACCTACAGATGGTCTTCCAGGACCCGAACGCGGCGCTCAACCCATCGATGACGATCGCTGAGGCGGTGGGTCATCCGCTGGTGATCCACAAGATCGCCTCGGGTGCTGAGCTGAAGGCTCGGGTCGAGGCGGTGCTCGAGAAGGTGGGGCTGGCCCCGGTGGAGCGCTTTGCCACGAAGTACCCCGCCGACCTCTCGGGCGGGCAGAAGCAGCGAGCGGTGATCGCCAGGGCAATCATCCTGGAGCCAGAGGTCCTGGTGGCGGACGAACCGGTCTCGATGCTCGACATGAGCGTGCGAGCCAAGATCCTGCAGCTGATGCTGGACCTGAAGCAGGAGCTCGGGCTGACGTACCTCTACATCACCCACGACCTGGCCAGCGCGAAATTCTTCTGCGACCGGATCGCGATCATGTACCTCGGGCGGGTGGTGGAGATCGGGCCCACGGCCGAGATCTTCGCCAACCCCCGCCACCCGTACACCAAGGCCTTGCTCAAGGCGATCCCGGAGCCCGACCCAGAACGCATGGTGGCGCGCGACCTACCCCGTGGAGAGATTCCGGACGCCGCGGTGCCCCCGCTCGGGTGCTCGTTCCATCCTCGCTGCCCGGAAGCGGTGTCCGCTTGCGGCTGGGAGTCCCGCGACCTGCGCGCGCTGCTCGAGCAGCACTGGACCTCGGGTAACCCTGACGACTACGAGAGCGAACGTGACCAGGTCGGCGATCTCGACCGGCTCGACGAGCCCAGCACCGAGGTCCGCCTACGGGTCGAGGATGCCGACGCGGCCCTCCGACTGCTGGAGCGGATCCGGATCGAGGATCCCGCTGAGCCGTTCTGGACCGGGGTCGAGTCGCTCGAGGCCTCGCACGGAAAGCTCCGAGTGTCCTTCGCAGAGGGAGTCGACCCCGCACTGCGGGCAGCCGGCGGCGTGCAGGTTGCCTGCGTCCTCCACGGTGAACAGCCGGATGGCGTGATGAAGGAAGCAGAGCGGTAGTACTAGTACTAGTACCTTCGGACAATAGTTGTGGTCGGCCCCTGCCTGCATACTCCAGGTGGTGGAGGAGCGGCCCTCCGCTCACAGAAAGCAGGTTCACATGTCGCCCCGGTATCGTCTCGTCGTCGCACTCATCTTTGTTCTGGGGTCAGCGGCGACCCTCTCCGCCCCAGTGGCGGCGGCGGGTGACGCCGAGATCGACCGGGGCGGCTGTGGATCTGCGGAAAGCTCCACCTATTACAAGCTCAGGGTGAATTCGACTGAGAACTCGCGCTTCATCGTTGCGGGGGTCGTGGTCAGCGACGACACCGACGAGTGGGCGTGGAAGTTGCTGCACAACCAGGAGGTGTCCGCGCGGGGCACTGTCCAGGCCAGGAATGCCGACAGGTCCTTCAAGATCACGCGGCAGATGATCGACGCACCAGGCACCGACCTGATCGGCTTCCGGGCAGAGAACACTGTCACCGGCGAAGTCTGCCGTGGGGAGCTGGCCCTCTGAGGGCCCTGCTTCGAAGCCCGATCGTCCGGTTCCTGGCGATCGGCGCGGTCACCCTGGTGATCTTGACCTTTGCGACCGGCTTCGTTGCCCGGGAGGCCGCGGATCAGGAAGCCCGGGCCGAGGCGCGTTCGGTCAACCAGGTGCTGGCCAAGTCCGTCGCTCGACCACGCCTCAGCCCAGGACTGATCAGGGGCAGTTTCCGTGAGCTGGACCGCTTCGATCGCGCCGTCTCGACGCGGCTGATCGTCCGCAACGTCCAGCGAGTCAACATCTGGACCGCTGACGGCACCCTTATCTACAGCAGCGAGGTCGATCTGATCGGCTCGGAGTTCGGGCTCGATGAGGGTCAGGCAGAGATCATGGAGGAGGGCGGGACGGGCGAGGCTCTCCTGCCCGTCGGTACGCCAGCGAGCGAGAATCCTACGGCAGCCCCCGTGGGCACAGTGCGGATCTACACCCGCGTCATGGCCCGCGGCCCGGCGTTTCGTGAACCACGGCAGGCCACACCGTTGTTGTTCGAGGCGTTCTACTCCCTCGACGACCTAGAAGAGCGGCGCCGACAGATCTACCAGCCGTTCCGCTACATCACGCTTGGTGCTCTGGTGCTGCTGCTGGTCATGGTCACTCCGATCATCCGGCTGCTGACTCGGCAGGTGGCGGCTGCGGGTGAAGAGCGCGAGCGCCTGCTCCAAGCCGGGCTCGACACCTCGGACGCGGAGCGTCGTCGGATCGCCCGCGACCTGCACGACGGCGCGGTGCAGGACCTCACCGGCACTGCGTTCACCTTGGCTGCCCTCAGCAGGGACCCGGCGCTGCCGCCGCCTCTGCAGAGCGCGATCGAGGAGTCCAACCGAACTGTGCGAGATGCGTTGAAATCGCTGCGTTCTCTCCTGTCGAAGATTCCACCGCCCGAGGTCTCCGCAGGGGGGCTGTCGGCGGCCTTGGCCGACCTGGTTGCTCCGGCTGCTGCGCAGGGCATCGCCGCGTCGGTGCGGGTCGACGGGGCCGAGGCCGCCAGTGATGCCCAGGCCTCACTGCTGCTCCGCGTCGCCCAAGAGGCAGTCCGCAACGCGGTGCGCCACTCGGAGGCGTCGACGCTTGCTGTGTCGGTGAGCCGGCAGGGATCGGTGCTGACGCTCGAGGTGACCGACAACGGGCTCGGGTTCGACACCGATCTGCCTCGTCTGCCTGATCGCTACGGTCTGACGGGCATGTCCAGTCTTGCCGAGGATCGAGGCGGCAGCTTGTCGGTCGTCTCGCAGATCGGTACCGGGACCACGGTCCGGCTGGAGGTGCAGGTCGATGGGTGAGGACGACCCGGCTCCCGCTCCGTGCATTCGCGTGGTGCTGGTCGATGATCACGCGATGGTTCGGACCGGGTTGGCGCAGTTCTTGGGCACCGCCTCCGACATCGAGGTCGTCGGCGAGGCGAGCAACGGCGCCCAGGCACTCGAGATCGTCCGCTCCACGCGTCCTGACGTCGTCCTGATGGACCTCCAGATGCCCGGGATGGACGGGGTGGAGGCAACGCGGCGCATCGTTGACGAAGAGCTGGCAGATGTGCTGATCCTCACGTCGTTCTCCGACAGCGATCGCATCCTGGGCGCCCTCGGGGCCGGGGCCGTTGGCTACTTGCTGAAGGACGTCGACCCCGATGAAGTGCTGGACGGCATTCGGTTGGTGCGTCAAGGCCAGTCGCCTCTTCACCCCAAGGCCGCACGGTCTCTGATCGGGGCTCGCACCGCGACCTCGACCCCACAGCTGACCGTCCGCGAGACCGAGGTGCTGGCGCTCGTCAAGGACGGCTACCAGAACAAGCAGATCGCACGACGTCTCGAGATCAGCGAGCGTACGGTCAAGGCCCACCTGACCTCCGCCTTCGCCCGCATCGGCGTCAGTGATCGCACGCAGGCTGCGCTGTGGGCAGAACGGCATGGTCTGTGACCACGGCCGCCTCGGTCGGCTGCGGGAGGGGTGGCGGCGTGCCCCCGAAAGCGGGACACAGGGTTTGGAAGGAACACCAGGTGCACAGCGGGCCGGGCTGCGGTTGCCACTCACCGGTCGATCGCGCCTCCTCGATCGCACGCCATACCGCCTCGGCCTTCCGTTCGGTGGCGACGAGGTCCTGCTCGTCTGGAAGGTAGCGAAGCACCTCGGCGTTGCCGAGGTAGACGAGCTGGAGCATGGTCGGGACCACGCCCCGCATCCGCCACAGGATCAGCGCGTAGAACTTGAGCTGGAAGAGTGCTCGGGCCTCGAAGCCCTCGCCTGGCGACCGGCCCGTCTTGTAGTCGACGATGCGGACCGCGCCGTCCGGTGCGATGTCGAGTCGATCGATGAAGCCCCTGAGCAACAGCCGGGAGCTCAGTACCGACTCGACGTAGAACTCACGTTCGGCAGGCTCCAGGCAGCGCGGATCCTCCAGCGAGAAGTAGGTCTCCACCGCCAGACGGCACGAGTCGAGCCAGGCTGCCTGATCCGGCCCTTGAGGATCGCGGGGCGCGAACATCTGGCCGAGGTCGGGGTCAGCGGCCGAGATCGCCTCCCAGGCTCGGAGGAGCAGGGCGTTGCCGGCCGCCGGCGTGCGCTCGGACGCCGGGAGGTCGAAGAGATCCTCGAGCACCTGGTGCACGACTGTGCCGCGCACGGCGGCGGGGGAGGGTGGCTCGGCCAGCTGGTCGATGGTGCGGAATCGATAGCGCAGCGGGCAGGCCAGGAAGTCGGACGTCCGGCTGGGGGAGAGCGACCCGAGGACGTGCACGCCGTCGACCGGGGTCGTGACCCGCTCGGCCGGTGACAACCCCGCTCCGCTGCTCATGACCCCACCTTAAGAGGCTCTACTAGGCTCAGTCCCATGTCCTCGTCTCCCGCTCGGTCCGCGGGAACTCCCGGCCTCATCTCGATCGGCTCGGTAGCCGGCGTCCCTGTCCGAGCGTCGGTCACCACACTCGTACTGGTCGCGGTGCTGGCGGTGGCCCTGGCCCCTCGGATCGAACAGGTCCGACCGGGGCTCGGCCTCGGCTCCTATCTCGTCGGTGCCGCGATCGGGTTGGCGGTCTACGCAGCAGTGCTCGCCCACGAGCTGGCCCACGCCGTGGCTGCTCAGCGATACGGGCAAGAGGTCGAGTCGATCACGCTCAGCCTGATCGGAGGTCGGACGGCCGTGGACGGCGAGGCCCGCTCTCCCCGTGAGGAGTTCATCACTGCGGCCGTCGGACCGATCGTCTCCCTGTCCCTCGGGGCATCGGCTCTGGGGCTGCGACTGCTCGTCGGCGACGGACTGACGGCCATCGCACTAGAGGTGATTGTCCTGGCCAACCTGGTGCTGGGCCTGCTCGACCTCGTGCCGGCACCGCCGATGGACGGCGGACGCCTGGTGAAAGCCGCGGCATGGAAGCTGACCGGATCGCCTCGTCGTGGCTCGGTCCTGGCGGCGCAGGTGGGCCAGGTCGTCGCCGTGCTGGTGATGGTGCTGACCTTGGTGATCGCGCCGCTGGTCCAGGACGGGATCCCCGTGAGCGACATGATCCTCGGCGTGGCGCTCTCGCTGCTGCTGTGGGCGATGGCCACCAACGAGCTCGCCGTTGCCCGACTTCGCCTGCAGGTCGGCGAGCTCGTGGTGCGCGACCTCGTCCGGCGGACGCTGGCGGTGTCGGGTGACCTCCCGCTCGCCGAAGCCGTACGTCGCGCCCAGGTTGCAGACTCACCCGGACTGGTGACGACCGACACGGTCGGGCGGGTGGTGGGGGTCGTGAGCGACGCTGCCCTGGCGGACGTACCCGACGAACGGCGCCCCTGGGTCCCGACCTCCGAGGTGACCCGGCCGGTCGGGGCGAACCATCGACTGCCGGCTGACATCACCGGCGATGAGCTCTTGACCGCGATCCGCAAGGCTCCCGTCGCGGAGTATCTCCTGGTGGACGCCGCCGGACTGCTCGTAGGCGTGCTGGCGCTGAGCGACCTCGATCGAGCGGTGCGGGTTCGCTGAAGCCGGCGGGAAGCCCGCGGACCGTGGGTCCGAGGCACGCCTCGGGTACGGTTCCGCGGTGCCCACCAGTGATCGCGATCAGCCGAGTGAGAATGTCGACGTCGCCCCGGAAGCCTGGTCGGGAGTCCACCGCGGCCCCTTGCGAGCAGGAGAATGGGTGCGCCTGGTCGATGCGAAGGGGCGTAAGCACAACATCTGCCTCGAAGCCGGCAAGACGTTCCACACCAACCGTGGCGGGATGGAGCACGACGAGCTGATCGGACGAGAAGAGGGCTTCACGGTCACCTCCACCTCCGGCGGTGAGTACCTCGTGTTCCGTCCGTTGCTCTCCGAGTTCGTCGTCTCGATGCCGCGCGGCGCGGCGGTCGTCTATCCCAAGGACGCGGCCCAGATCGTGGCCATGGCCGACATCTTCCCCGGGGCGGACGTCGTCGAGGCGGGAGTGGGCTCCGGGGCGCTGACCTGCTCGCTCCTGCGCGCCGTAGGACCTCACGGACGGGTGCTCTCCTACGAGCGGCGCGAGGAGTTCGCTGACGTCGCGCGCCGCAACGTCAACCAGTTCTTCGGGGTACCGAACGAGCCCGACGCCCCCGGACACCCGGCCTGGACCCTCACCTTGGGCGATCTCGCGGAGGAGCTGTCGGCGTCCGGGGTGCGCTGCGACCGGATCATTCTCGACATGCTCGCTCCGTGGGAGTGCCTGGACGCCGCAGCCGACGCACTGCGCCCCGGAGGCATCGTGTGCGCCTACGTGGCCACCACCACACAGCTGTCGCGCTTCATCGAGACCGTGCGAGTCCATGGCGGCTTCACCGAGCCGCAGGCGTGGGAGTCGTTGGTCCGCGACTGGCACGTCGAAGGTCTTGCCGTGCGTCCGGGACACAAGATGATCGGTCACACAGCGTTCCTCGTCACGGCTCGCCGGATGGGGCCGGGCCAGAAGGCTCCCCGCAAGAGTCGGCGCCCGGCACCAGGCGCCTACGGCGAGGACTACACCGGGCCGCGTCCGGAGGACGTCGTACCGTCGTGAAGCCGCTCGCCCTGCTGTCCATCCGGGCCGAGCCGGTGGCGGCGGCCGACGAGCACGCTGCTTTCGCGCGGTACCTGCGACTCGAGCAGAAGGACCTCCACCGCGTGGAGCTCGGCTCCATGTCGTGTGGCCTCGAGCTCGATGACTACGCCGGGGTGCTGCTCGGCGGTGGTGCCTTCACCTACTCCGATGCTCCCGAGGCGAAGTCCGAGCGGCAGCTGCGCGCCGAGGATGACGTCTTCGCACTCCTCGACGAGATCGTCGAGCGAGACTTCCCCTTCCTGGGCGCTTGCTACGGCATCGGCACCCTGGGCACCCACCAGGGCGGCGTCGTCGACCGCACCCATGCCGAGGCGGTCGGCCCGGTGGCGGTGTCGCTGACCGAGCTGGGTTCGCGGGACCCGCTCTTCGCCGGGCTGCCCACCTCGTTCGCGGCCTACGGGGGCCACAAGGAAGGCCTCACCGTCCCTCCAGCCCACGCGGCGGTGCTGGCGACCTCGTCGTCCTGCCCGGTGCAGGCCTTCCGCATCGGCGAGCACGTCTATGCGACGCAGTTCCACCCCGAGCTGGACCTGGCGGGGCTCGCCACGCGGATCGAGGCCTATGCCGGCTTCGGCTACTTCGAACCTTCCGAAGCGGCAGGGCTGCTGGCTGCCGGGACCGCGGTGGACGTTCGTCACCCAGGTCGCATCCTGGCGAACTTCGCTGCGCGCTACCGGCGGTGAGAAATACGTGACCGACTTCCGGCGGTGGTCCACTTCCGTGCGTGCTGCTCGCAGGTAGGGTCCTCCAGACAGGAGGTGTGCCTAATGTCGAACACGGATGATGGTGCCAGCAGGGGACACGGTGCGGGACGCAGCGCCGAGGAACTGATGTCGCAGGTGCGCTTCTTGGAGGCCGAGGTCGCCGACCTCCGTCGTCGCTTGTCGGACGGCCCACTGCAGCCGCGTGGGTTGGAGCTCCGGCTCGCCGACACCCAGCGCTCACTAGCCGCGGTGACGGCACAGAACGAGCGCCTCGCCCAGACCC
>JBAVCA010000032.1:0-2920 GCA_049586475.1 Nocardioides sp. | reverse complement strand
GCTGGTGCCGGCGTCGAACGGCACTCCCAGGACGGCTACGTCGGCCTGGCCGACGTCCTCGAGCCGGGGGAGCAGGGCGTACGTCGCCCACCCCGCGTATCGCGGAAGTCCCGGCTCCTCGCGCTGTCCGATCGGTCGGGCGGCGGGTGGACGATCGGGAAGAAGTGGCTCGGACATCCCGCGATTCTTCACCACCGCGGCTACTCCTGCACCAGACCCGGCGTCGGCCCCGCATCGGACTCGCACCGGGCCCGCACCGGGCCTGCCCTTCACCGCCCACCTCCGTGGTCGGATCGTCGCTGCTGATTCATCGCGGCCTACAGTCCGAGCATGCGTATCGACCTGCACACCCACTCGCTTGCCAGCGACGGAACCCAGACGCCGTCCGACCTGGTGGCTGCTGCGAAGCACGCTGGGCTGGACGTCGTGGCGATCACCGACCACGACAGCGCCAACGGCTGGGAGGAGGCGAGCGGAGCGGCTCGGCGAGTCGGGATCGAGCTCGTGGTGGGCATGGAGATCAGCACCAAGCACCGCGGCCGCGGGGTGCACCTGCTGGCCTACCTTCCGGACCCCACGCACCCTGCGCTCCTGGCCAGCCTGACCCAGATCGTGGAGGGCCGGGGGTCCCGGGCGCCCGCGATGGTGCAGGCGCTGCAGCGCCTGGGCATCGACATCTCCCTGGCCGACATCGCGGCCCCCGTGCCGGGTCGCCCGCACGTCGCCGACGCGCTGGTACGCAAGGGGATCGTGGCCTCACGCGATGACGCCTTCGACCGCTACCTCAACCCCGGTCGACCCGGCTACGTCGACCGCTACGCAGCCGACCTCACCTCGACGATCGCCACCGTTGCTGCGGCGGGGGGAGTGAGCGTGCTGGCCCACCCGTGGGGACGCGGACGGCGTGATGACCTCCCCGCGACCGAGCTCGCCGCACTGCGCGAGGCCGGTCTCGGCGGCGTCGAGGTCGACCACCAGGACCACAAGGCCCCCGACGTGCGCGAGGAGCTCCGCGCGATCGCGCGCGACCTCGATCTTGTCGTGACCGGCTCGAGCGACCATCACGGGCTGGGCAAGTCGAACCACGGCCTCGGCTGCAACACGACGGCTGTCACGGAGTACGAACGGCTCCTGGAGCGCGCCAGCGCGGCGTCGGCGGCGTCGGGACGGCGGACGCCCGAGGTCGTGCGCGCGTGAGCTACTTGCGGCCGATGCCCTGGAAGGCCTGCAGCGCCTTGTTCGGCACCAGCCGAGTGAGGGCGACGACGGTCTTGTACTGCGCGCCGGGGATCGAGTAGATCCGGCCCTTCTCGAAGTCGGCAAGTGCCTTCTCGACGAGGAAGTCCACGTCGAGCCACATGAAGTTCGTGCCCCGAGCGACCTCCATCCGCTGGTGGAACTCGGTCTTGGTGAACCCCGGGCACAGGGCCATCACCGTGACTCCCTGGGAGCGGTACTCGTTGGCCGCCCACTCGGTGAAGCTGTTCACCCAGGCCTTGGTCGCGGAGTAGGTGCCGCGCGGCAGGAAGGCGGCCACGCTGGAGACGTTGATGATGCCGCCGTGGCCGCGCTCGGTCATCGGGCCCAGCGCGGCGTGCGTGAGTCGCAGGACCGCGGTGACCAGGACGTCGAGCATGGCATTCTCGGCCTCGATCGGGTTGTCGAGGAAGCGCTTCTTCAGTCCGAATCCCGCATTGTTGACGAGGAGCGCGACGGGACGCGCCGGGTCGGCGAGCCGGGCCTCGACCGCCGCAAGCTGGTCGGGTTGGACCAGGTCGGCGGTGATGGCCTCCACCTCCACCCCGTGCTCGGCGCGTAGGGCGGCCGCCACCACCTCCAGGCGTGCGGTGTCCCGTGCGACGAGCACCAGGTCGTGGCCTCGACGGGCGAGGCGGACGGCGAAGGCGTGCCCGATGCCGGCGGTGGCGCCGGTGATCAGGGCTGTTCCGGTCAGGTTGCCGGTCGGGGTGCTGCGGGCGGAGTCGGAGGCCATGAGCAGAAGTCAATCACCACGCGGGCGGCGACTTCCGAGTGCCGCGCTGCGTCCGAGGCACTGCGTCCGGCATGATGGTCCCCGATGACCACCACGCTCGCGATCGCCAACCAGAAGGGCGGCGTCGCCAAGACCACCAGCGTCGCTTCCATCGGAGCTGCGCTCGTCGAGCTCGGCCACTCTGTTCTCCTCGTCGACCTCGACCCGCAGGCCTGCCTGACGTTCTCCCTCGGCATCGATCCCGAGGACCTCGAGCTGTCCGTGCACCACGTGCTCACCAAAGGCCTGGACCCGACCGAGGTCATCGTCGACACCGAGGACGGCGTTGCCCTGGTCCCGGCCACGATCGAGCTCGCGCGCGCCGAGGCTGACCTGCTCACCCGGACCGGACGCGAGCACGTCATCCGCAGCATGGTCGAGGACCTGGCAGCCAAGGGCGTGCACTACGACTGGATCCTGCTCGACTGCCCCCCGTCGCTGGGTGTGCTGACCGTCGCTGCCCTCACGGCCGCCGACGGGGTGCTGATCCCGCTGCAGTGCGAGACGCTGTCGCACCGCGGAGTGGGCCAGCTGCTCTACACCGTCCACGACGTACGCCGATTCACCAACCGCGACCTGGCCGTCTGGGGCGTCCTGCCTACGCTGTACGACGGTCGCACCACCCACTCACGCACCGTGCTGGAGACGATCTCGGAGACCTACGACCTCGAGGTCGTCGAGCCGCCGATCCCCAAGACGATCAAGTTCGCCGAGGCCCCGGCCGCCGGCCGCTCGATCCTGCAGACCTCGCGCAGCAACAAGGGCGCGCAGGCCTACCGCGACGTCGCCACCGGGTTGCTGAAGCGGGTCTGAGGCCGTGACCGCGCGGGGACCGGCCACCAGCCGGCCGCGCTACGCCCGGCTGGTCGCCGCCGGCTCGGCCCTGGC
>JBAVCA010000031.1:0-5345 GCA_049586475.1 Nocardioides sp. | reverse complement strand
CAGCACGTGCTGGTGGTCGTGCGGCTGCACGACCTTGATCTCTGCACCTCCCCCGTTGCGCTTGCGCCCGTTGATGTGGGCGCGGAAGGTGTGCTGCTTCCCCTCCAGCTTGGCGAGCTCGACGACGAGGTCGGCCCGTTCGGGGCTGCCCGGTGCGTAGGTCAGGTTCGGCTCGTTGATGGGGGCCGGAGGAAAGGTGATGGCGTCCATCCCGCGAGCGTAGTTCAGGCCCGACTCAGGACAGGATCGCGTCGATCTCCTGCACACCGAACCAGGCGAGGTCCTCGTCAGGGTCAGCATCGTGCTGGCGCTCGGCCACGTCGGCGTGGACGGCGACCAGGTCGGCCAGCGCGATCGGCGCGGCCGGGTCGGCGACCTCGGCGACGAGCACCACCCGGCGGCCCGGTCCGTCGAAGAGGGCCGAAGACGCGTCCGCAGCAGCCATCAGCGCGGCGTACTCGGCTGCCTCGTCGTCGCCGTCGGCCTCGAACGGCTCGGGGTCAGGCGCGATCCGGTCGCTGGCAAGCAACGCAGAAAGTCGCTCGATCGTCGCCGGGAGGTAGATCCGCCTCATTCGCTGCCGCCCTTGCCGGCCGTGCTCCTGGGCGGCGTGCGCTTGCGCCCCCGGGGAGCGCGCTTGTTCGTCGAGGCCGTGATCAGCTCCTCGAGTGACTCGGCCAGGCAGGTCCGGAAGACGTCGACGTCGGGCAGCAGCTCTCGATCGGCGTTGATGCCGTAGAAGACCTTGCCGTCGTAGGAGGTGACCCCGATCGTGAGCGGGTGCCCGGGCAACAGTGGCGGCACCGGGAAGGTAGCCAGCATCCGGGCGCCCGCCGCGTAGAGCGGGGCCTGCGGTCCGGGGACATTGGTGACGCTGAGCTGGTAGCCGCGGCGCAGCTCGTCGGAAGCCACCCGCGACCCGATCGCGTGGAACGTCGTCGGGGCGAAGCCGGCGATCCCGGCCAATCGATTGGCAGCCACGCTGCGCCCGGTGTCCTTGTGGGCCTGGAAGGAGTACGAGACCTGGTGCAGCCGCACCACCGCGCTGGACTCCCCCACCGGCAGGGTGACGAAGTGGGCCGCGATCTGGCTGCCCAACGACGTGGCCTCGAGCTCGTCGTCGATGACCGAGACCGGCACCACGGCCCGGATCTCCCGCACCCCACGCATGGACGGAGTGCGGGTCATCAGCCAGCCGCGAAGCCCGCCGGTGATGGTGGCCAGGATCACGTCGTTGACGGTCCCCCCGTGCGTCTGGCGCACTGTGCGGTAGTCGGCGAGGTCGGTGGTCAGGGTGATCACGCGCCGCTGCTGCGAGAGCGGTCCGAAGACCGCCGACCCGCGCTCGGGTCGACGTCCGCTGAGTGCGCGGGTGACCTGGCGGGCACGGCGGCGTACCTCCTCGACCTTCTGCACAGCGCTGCTGGCAGCCACGCCGACGGTGTCGATGACGGTGGTCGGGTGCCCGACCGCGTCCCGGGCCGCGTCGGCGAGCAGGGCCGGGAGCGAGGGCGCCTCGCGGGGGGTCCAGTCATCGGGTTCGAGCGCCTTGGGCTCGGGCGTCATGTCGAGCAGCAGCTGACCCAGGTCCACGGTGTGCACGCCGTCGACCAGCGCCTGGTGCGACTTGTAGAGGATCGCGACCCGGTCCCCGCTGAGCCCCTCGACGAAGTAGACCTCCCACAGGGGGTGGTCACGATCGAGCGGCCGGGACACGATCCGCGCCACCAGCTCGAAGAGCTGGGCGTCCGAGCCTGGACGCGGCAGGGCGGAGCGACGTACGTGGTAGGCCAGATCGAACGTCTCGTCATCCACCCACACCGGGCCGGCCAACCCGCCGGGCACCGCGACGACCCGCTGGCGTTAGCGCGGGACGAACGAGATCCGGTCGGAGATCAGCGCCACGAATCGGTCGTAGTCGAAACCGGAGTCGCCGGGTTCGAAGATCTCGACCGTGGCGTTGTGCCGCGGCGAGGTGGGCTCCTCGGCGAGCAGGAAGGCTCGATCCCGCGGTCGCAGCCGTTCGCTGACCATCGGTCCTCCTCCTCGGCTCTCGGTCCTCCCACCCGGAGGGGGCCCGCTCCACCGCGCTTGCTCGTCGTGGGATTCTGACAGAGGACTGCCCGCCGCGTGGCAGCCGCCCGACATACAGGAGGAATGCTCGATGCGTCGACAGATGCCCGTAGGTGTGCGCCGGCGGCTCGGCGGCGCCGCCGTCCTGCTCGTGGTCGCCACCTCGAGCGTGGGGTGCGGGCCCGACCCGACCGTTCCCGACCCGGTCGCGAGCCCGGCACCGAGCAGCACCCCCGCAAGCTCCGGCGGCGCAGGCGCAAAGACCAGGACGCCGACCCCTTCACCGGTCGAGCAGCGGGTCACCATCGACATCACGGTGAGCGGCGGCGAGATCACGCCGAACGGTGAGGCGGTCGAGGTCCCGGTCGGCGAGAAGATCGACCTCGTGGTCACCGCCGACGCCCCCGGCGAGATCCACGTGCACTCCGACCCCGAGGCCGAGTTCGCCTACGAGGGCAACGGAAGGCCCGAGACGTTCACGCTCCAGATCGATCGCCCCGGACAGGTGGAGGTCGAGTCCCACACGCTGGAGAAGCTGATCGTCAAGCTCGTGGTCTCGTGACCCCACTGCAGGCGGCAGGTGTCACCGCGCACGGCATCGGCGGCCAGAAGGACCTGCCGATCTCACTGAACCTGGCGATCGCCGGCGGGATCGCTGCTCTGGTGGTGTCGTTCACGGTGCTGGCGATAGCGTGGCGCAGCCCCCGCTATGACGAGCAGGGCGCTGGCCGCGCGGCACCCCGACTGCTCTCGTCCTTCGTCACCTCCCCGGCCTTCCACGTCGCCCTGCGGGTCTTCGGGATGGTCGTGTTCCTGTTCGCCGTGGTCACCTCGATCTTCGGACGCGAGTCCTCGATCAACCCGGTGTTCGGCATCTTCTTCGTCTGGCTGTGGGTCGGCGTCCCAGCGATGTCGGTGCTCTTCGGACCGTTCTGGAAGGCCATCAGCCCGGTCCGGACCATCAACGTGCTGTTCGCCCGAGTCGCGGGGAGCGACCCGGACGAAGGTCTCTACCGCTACCCCGAGCGGCTGGGCTACTGGCCGGCGGCGCTCGGGCTGTTCGCCTATGTCTGGTTCGAGCTCGTCTTCCCGTTCACCTCCGACCTCGGACCGCTCCGTCTGTGGGGAGCGCTGTATGTCGCTGCGATGCTCATCGGCGGCGCGCTCTTCGGCAATCGGTTCTACGAGAGTGCCGATCCCTTCGAGGTCTACTCCTCCCTTGCTGCCAAGCTGTCGATCTGGGGCATGGTGGACGGCCGTCTCGTGCTGCGCAGTCCGCTGGCCAACCTCGCGACCGTGCCGGTGCGTCCGGGGCTGATCGGGGTGACCGGCATCCTGTTCGGCAGCACCGGCTTCGACTCCTTCAGCGAGTCGACTCCGTGGGTGACGTACGTGCAGAGCTCCGCGGTCAACGGACAGATTCTGATGAACCTGGCGCTGGTGGCCTTCTGCCTGGGCGCGATCGGCATCTTCGCCCTCGGCTCGGTGCTGACCGGAGTGGGTGCGGAGCAGCGGCGCAGCGGCCTACCCGATGCCTTTGCGCACTCGCTCGTGCCCATCGTCGTGGGCTACATCATCGCCCACTACCTCACGCTGCTCGTCGAGATCGGCACGCGCACCCTGATCCAGGCCAGCGACCCGTTCAGCAAGGGGTGGGACATACTCGGCACCGGAAGCTGGAGCGAACCGACCTGGTTGAGCTATCACCCGTCGTTGTTGGCGAGCCTCAAGGTGCTGGCCGTGGTGCTCGGACACATCCTGGCGGCAGTGGCCGCCCACGACCGGGCGATCCGACTGCTGCCGGCCAGCTCGCACCTCACCGGACAGCTCCCGTTGCTGGCAGCGATGGTGAGCTTCACCGGCGGCGGGCTCTACCTGCTGTTCGCTTCCTGACCCCCGGCACCACCTCGTCCACCAGCGAGCCGATGCCCCGGGTCAAGGCTGACTCCCCGAGCTCGAGCAGGCTTCGGCCGGCCACCAGCGCGCGATCGGCTCCGGCCCGATCCTCGGGAAGGAAGTGCAGCGAGTCGACACCGGCGAACCCGGCGACCATCTGCCTGATCTCCTTCTCCGACCAACCCAGGCTGGGCCGCATCCGGTTGACCACCACCCGCACCGGGCTGTCCGGCACTAGGTCGCGCACGTCGACCACCGCGCGAGCCAGCCGGGAGAGGCCCACGGGGTCGGCCGCGCCGACCAGCACAACCTCGTCCGCTGCCTCGATCGCACTGACCGTGAGCTGGTTGCGCGAGGCTCTGCTGCCGACCTGGCGGACGGGGTCGCCCTCGAGGCTGAAGCCGGTGTCGACGACGACATCCCCGCGACACCGACCCAGGTCGAGGAGCTCGTCGACCACCTCGGGTCGGATCTCCGACCATCTCTCGGGGCGGGGTAGTCCGGTGACCACGGACAGGCAAGGACCCAGGGCACGCTGCACCGAGGCGAAGCCCCCGGCCAGCTGGCCGGAGACCGCGAGGCGGCTCGCGGCCAGGAGTCCGGACACCTCGTCCAGGACGCCGAGCGCCTGGCCGAGCGTCCCACCGTAGGGGTCCGCGTCCACCAGGACGGTAGGTCGACGTCGGTGCGACAGCTCGGCGGCGATCGCGGCGGCAAGCAGGCTGCGACCGGGCGCGCCTGCCGGGCCCCAGACGGCGATCGCCCGCCCGCGCGCGGGTCCGGGGATCTCGCCGGCTGGTCCCGCTGCTCTGGGCTGGAGCTGTAGCGGCGCCTCCTCTCGGGTGTCTGCTCGAGCGACGAGGCGAGCGAGGGTCTCCGGCAGTGTCGGCAGGTCGTCGTCCCCGACCACGCACGGGACCCCGATCGACCGGAGCCGGGTGCGTGCCTCGTCCAGACCTGCCTGTGGGGTCACCGCGAGGGCGAGGACCCCGTGCCTGCGGAGGTGGTCGACGGCCGCGACGTCGAGACCCACTGTCTGAGCCCCCAGCACGGCCACCTGGGCCTGCCCGGACGCCGCTGTTGCCAGCAGGTCGGGCAGATCCACGCAGCGCTTGAGGACCACGATGCCGGTGCGCTCGGCGAGAATCCGCAGCGCCTCGGGCTCCCACGGCCCGCCTGAGGCCACGACCAGGACGACGATCATCGAGACCCCGCCCGCTTCAGCTGCGTCGGACGATCGTGACGACCGGGTCACCCAGGGCGTCCAGGCGCCCGTAGAAGGCTCCGACGTCCTCGGTGGCCACCGCCAGGACCAGCTGCCGGTCGCCGCTGGCGGCGAAGGTCTCGTCGGGTGGCGGGGCCTGCACCACGCTCAC
>JBAVCA010000030.1:0-6588 GCA_049586475.1 Nocardioides sp. | reverse complement strand
AGGTCGAGACACGTTGCTCCGCGGACATGGGCATGGGCTTGGCCGGAACCAGCTGGGCGAGGGCGACAGCAAGGCCCACCCCGAAGACCCCGATACCGACGTAGATCGTCCAGTCGGGAAGCGATGCACTGCTGGAAGGGGATGTCTCCACGGGCACGCTCGGCAGGCCCGGATCGGTACTCGGCGTCGCGCCGGCGATGGCCATGACCGTCGAGGAGGCGGTGACATCACCGCTGGACGACGGCAGGACCACCGTGACCGATACCTGCCCGGATGCGGTGTCGCTGGGCACGCTGATCCGCACCCCGACCTGTCGAGCCAGGATCGCTGCTTCCTCTGAGAAGGCGCTCGCGAGGCTGGCGCTGTCAGCGCTGATCAGCTCACCCGTCTCACCGGTGAGACGACCGAGGGCGCCCGTCGCTCGGTTGCCGCGTTCCAGGGCAACGACGTCGACCACTACCTGGGTCTCTGCCAGGGCCGCGATCACGTCGGTGAGTGGCGTGGCGCTGGTGTCGGCGCCGTCGGAGAGCACCAGCAGGCTGCCCTGGCCCTCGTCGCCCGCCAGCGCGAGAGACGCGACGACTGCCTCGTACAGTCGAGTGCCACGGCTCAGGGAGAGCGTGTCGAGGACGGCACGGGCAGCGTCACGATCCGTTGTCGGTTCGAGAGCTGTCTCGACGGTCGAGCTGAACCCGACGATCCCGACCAGGACATCGGGCGGGACCACGTCCAGAAACCTGGAAGCAGCGTCCTTGGCCGCGGCAAACCGGCGGCCCGTCATCGAGTCGCTGGTATCGATGACCAGGACCGTGGTGCGCCTGACGCGACTGTCACCGTCCGAGAGGCGAAAGGCCTCGGCCGGGTAGTCAACGCCTTCAACGGTGGCGGCGACCCCGGCGAGATCCACCTGGCTGTCGGCTGGTACGTCGACGGAGACCTCGAGACCGTCGGAGGTGCGCTCGACGTTGACGATGGCGCCGTCGACCGCGTGGGCGCCGGTCGCCAGGCTCAGGACGAGCGCCGCACCCGCAGCAGCCCCAGCGGCGAGGCGGCGTGCGGTGCGGCGCCGGGTGGTCACGCGCGGTCTCCGTGGAAGAGCATCGGATCGACGGTGACGTTGGAGTAAGCCATCTTCTCGAGGAACTTCGGGCGCAGCCCGGTCCCGCGCATCCGGCCCAAGGACCGGCCCCCGCTGTCGAAGCCGAGGGAGTTGTCGAACACGAAGATGTCCTGCAGCGTGATGACGTCGCCCTCCATCCTCTCGACCTCGGTGATGTGGGTGACGCGTCGCGTGCCGTCCTTGAAGCGGGTCTGGTGCACGATCAGGTCGACAGCCGAGGCGACCTGCTCGCGGATCGCTCTGATCGGGAGGTCCATGCCAGCCATGAGCACCATCGTCTCCATCCGCGACAGCGTGTCCCGAGGTCCGTTGGAGTGCAGGGTGCAGATGGAGCCGTCGTGCCCTGTGTTCATCGCCTGAAGCATGTCCAGGGCCGAGGCGTCACGAACCTCGCCGACGATGATCCGGTCCGGACGCATGCGCAGGCTGTTCTTGACCAGGTCCCGGATCGTGACCTCGCCCTTGCCTTCGATGTTCGAGGGCCGCGACTCCAGACGCACGACGTGCGCCTGCTTGAGCTGGAGCTCGGCGGCGTCCTCGATGGTGACGATGCGCTCGTCGTTGGGGATGAAGGAGGACAGCACGTTGAGGGTGGTGGTCTTGCCTGCTCCGGTGCTTCCCGAGACGATGATGTTGAGCCGACCACGCACGCAGGCATCCAGGAAGTCCGCGGTCTGCGGGCTGAGTGAGCCGAAGGAGATCAGGTCGTTGATGGTCAGCGGGTCTTCGGAGAACTTGCGGATGGTCAGTGCCGACCCGTCTACCGCGAGTGGCGGGACGACGGCGTTGACGCGGCTGCCGTCGGGGAGTCGGGCGTCAACCATCGGGCTTGACTCATCGACCCGGCGCCCGATGCGCGAGACGATCTTGTCGATGATGCGACGCAGGTGAGCCTCGTTGGTGAACTTCGCGTCGGCCGCGACGATCTTGCCGCTCTTCTCCAACCAGATGGAAGCGTGACCGTTCACCATGATCTCGGAGACGTCGGGGTCACGCAGGTAGGGCTCGATCGGTCCGAAGCCGAGAATGTCGTCGCTGATCTCCTGGGTCACCCGTGCGCGGTCACTGGTGCTGAGCGGGCGATCCTGGGTGCCGAGCGCGTCGGCCAGGACGGCACGCACCCGCTGGTCGAGCTCGGCCGGCTCGAGGTCGGAGTCGTACAGGTGCGGGCCGAGCTGCTTGAGGAGCTCCACGTGCACACTGCTCTTGAGCCCTTCGATGCGATCGGGCTGCGCACTTCCGATGGAGAGCCGCGCTGGTGCAGGCTCCGGCCCGCGGGGTGCCGCAGCGCGAGCTGTCCGTTCCTCGGTACCGGTGGCGCCGCCCGCGGAGGTGCTGTGGTCCTTGACGAGCCCATCGGCGGGGTCGTCCTGGTCCGCGCCTGGTTTGGTGGTCTCGGCAGACTCCTCGATGAGCGCGGCTCGACGGGCAGCCTCGAGGCGTTCGCTCAGCGTGCTCATGGCGTGACCTTCTTCTTGAGGCGGAACCTGCCGCGTCCCTCGTTGGATGATCCGCCTGCAGCGGCAGCAGCAGCCGTAGAAGCTGCTAGGAGCGGCTCGCCGGTGAGCGTCGCGGCGAGCTGCAAGATGGCCGTGCTCGCACCGTGCTCCGGTTTGTCGACGACGATCGGGTTGCCGGCATTGGTAGCGGCGGCGACGTCGACCGAGCTGGCCACGAAGGTGGTGACGGGGATGCCGAGGATCGCCTCGACCTTGTCGCTGCTGATGCCCACCGCGTCGTCAGCCCGGTTGAGCAGCAGGTGCCGATGTCCTCTCGCGATGTCGAGCATGTCGAGGGTCTCGAGAGCGACCTTCACGTTCTTGAGGGTAGGAACGTCGAGCGTGGCGACGATGACGCGCTCGTCGGTCTCGTCGAGGGCCGTGAGGACCTGGTCGTCCAACGACGGAGCGGTGTCGACGACCACGTAGTCGAAGCCCTCCCGGAGTGTGCGCAGGATGCGCGAGATCAGCGCCGGCGTGACGCGCTCGCGGATGTCGGGGTGCGAGGGAGCAGCGAGCACCATCATCGACTCCGGGTGCCGGGTGAGCAGGCCCTCGAGCGTCAGCAGGTCCAAGGAGTCCTCGGAGCCGATCGCCTGCTCGATCGAGTGTGTCGGGAAGAGCTGCATGGTGATGGCTACATCGCCGAACGCGAGGTCGAGATCGACCAGGCACACCTTGCGAGCCCCGCTCTGTGACAAGGCCAGAGCGAGGTTGACCGCCATCGTGGTCTTGCCGACCCCGCCCTTCGGCGAGAAGACGGTGACGACGCGGCCGACGCGGGGGACCCCGGAGGGACCCCGGAGTGCGACGAAGAGCTCGTCGGCCTGGCGGATGGATGCGGCGACAGCCTCGAGGTCATCGGCCTGGGCGACATCGCGTGCGCCGGATTTCATCGCTCGGATGAGAACCTGAGTGTCAAGGGAAGCCACCACGAGCACCACGCTCACGGTGGGCCTGGAGGTGCGCAGGTCCTCGGTGATCTTCAGGGCGTCGTCGAGATCTACCCCAGGTCCGAGGACCACGACGTACTCAGCAGGGTGCTGGTCGAGCCAGGCGCGCATCCGAGCGTCGGTGTTCACGCCGTGGGACCCCGAGGGCATCGCCGTCAACAGCGACGTTGCCGTCGCTGTGTCGGGCTCGACGAGGACGGGCATGCCCGACCTACTCGCCCTCGAAGATGTCGCCCGGGGTGACGGGGTCGCCGATCTTCAGGGGGGTGTCAGGGGGCAGCAGGACCAGGCTGATCTCGCCAAGACTCTTGGCCAGGCTGAGCTTGGCGGCGTCGCGGGCGCTGAGTGCCAGCACGTACTGGCTCAGGGCAGCGGAGTCGGCGCTGACCACTGGCTCGCCGTCGGGTCCGATCTGGGGGGCCACTGTGACCAAGCCGTTGGCAAGGATCAGGACCTGCTTGAACAGCACGCGCACCTCGGGCTGGGTCGCGCCGCCGAACGTGCCGGTGATGAACACCCCGACCCGGGTGCCGGCAGGTGTGAAGCCGCTGATGCGCGAGGTGTCGTCAAGGGTGATCGCGGTCGCGGTCAGACCCTTGGGCACGACCAGGCCGGTCTCGGAGGCCACCTGGTCGATCGTGCCGAACCGCTGCGTCAGAAGCTGCTCTCCGGGATAGATCGTCGTGAGAGCGACGGTGTCGGTGAAGTCGGTGCCCTCGTTGCTCGAGCCCACGAGGATCTCCTCGGTCGGAACCGGCTTCGACAACAGCTTGTTGGCGCTGGCGGCGTCGGAGGCCGACTCGCCCGTAGCGATCACCTGGGTCGCCACCAGCACGTTCTGCGTCGTGATCTGCTCCCGGGCGCGGTCTTCGGCGTCCTGTGCGTAGACGAAGACGAGTGCTGCTCCCAGGGCCGCGACGATGACCGCCACGACCAGGAGAATCCTGCGTCGATCCATGCTGTTCTTCCTCCACTGAGTCTGCCGGTCCGCAGCTGTTGCAGCAGCCCGGGCAATCTCCCTCGCAGCCACTCTAGGCAGCGGGGCAGAGCCAGGCATAGTATCCGCCGAATTGCCACCGGATCGTGGGTGTCAGCCGGGGCGCGCTCCTTCGTCGTCCCGGCAGCGGCCGAGGTCGTTCGATAGGCCGGCGACGCTTCAGAGGTAAAGGGATGCGATCTCGTCCTTGCACTCGCGCAGGACCACATTTCGCTTGAGCTTCAAGCTCGGGGTCAGCTGGCCCCCCTCCTCGGTCCAGTCCTCGGGGAGGATTCGGAACTTGCGGATGGACTCGGCCTTGGAGACAGCGCTGTTGGCAGTGTCGACTGCCCGCTGGACCTCGGCCAGGAGGTCGGAGTCATCGACCAGGTCAGCAATCGACCCGGACTTGTCGTTGGCCTCTGCCCACATCGGGAAGGACTCGTGATCGAGGGTGACCAAGGCCGCGATGAACGGCTGGCGATCGCCGACGACGAGCGCCTGACTCACCAAGGCGTGCGCGCGGAGCCGGTCCTCGAGGGCGGCTGGAGCGACGTTCTTGCCGCCGGCAGTCACGATGATCTCCTTCTTCCTGCCGGTGACCTTGACGAAGCCCTCGTCATCGACCTCCCCGAGGTCGCCCGTGTGGAACCAACCGTCGGCCGTGAGGACCTCGTCGGTGGCGCTCGGGTCATTCCAGTAGCCGGCGAACACCTGGCCGCCACGGAACAGCAGCTCGCCGTCGTCGGCGATCCGAACCGTTGTCCCGGGGAGGGGTCGCCCCACAGTGCCGACCTTCTGTGCGTCGGGAAGGTTGACCGTCACCGCCGCGGTGGTCTCCGTGAGGCCGTAGCCCTCCAGGATCGTCAGGCCGATCCCACGGTAGAAGTGGCCCAGGCGCTCGCCCAGGGGAGCACCACCGGAGACCGCGTAGGTACAGCGACCGCCCAGCGCATTGCGGAGCTTGCCGTAGACGAGCCGGTCGAAGACAGCATGGCGCGCCCGGACGGCCAGGGACACCCGACCACGCTCAAGGCCCTTGGAGTAGGCGATAGCAGTGTCGGCAGCGCGGTCGAACAGGTTGCCGCGCCCGGCGACCCTCGCCTTCTGGGATGCCGTGTTGAAGACCTTCTCGAAGACGCGTGGAACGGCCAGGACGAAAGTCGGCTCGAAGGACTGCAGGGTTGCCGAGAGCTGGCGGATGTCGGAGGTGTGACCCAGCCGGACTCGCGACTTGATCGCCCCGACCTGGATGATCCGCGCGAAGACGTGTGCAAGGGGGAGAAAGAGCAAGGTGGAGGCGCCTTCGGCCTCGAAGAGGTGATCCAGCTCCTCGACGGCCACGCCGAGCTCGGTCATGAAGTTGGCATGGGTCAGCATGCAGCCCTTGGGCCGCCCCGTCGTGCCCGAGGTGTAGATCACCGTGGCGACATCGCCGGGGCCCGCGGAGGCCCGGCGGGCCTCCAGCGCCTCGTCGCTGATGTCCTCGCCGATGCTGGCGAGGATCTCGACGGCGTTGTCGTCGATGGTCCACACGTTGGTCAGCTGCTCCAGGTCGCCGCGCACTTCGCTGATCCGCGCCAGGTGCTCCGTCCCCTCGGCGACCACGGCTCGTGCCTCGGAGTCGCGCAGGATCCAAGCGATCTGCTCGGCCGACGAGGTCTCGTACACCGGGACGCTGGTGGCGCCTGCGTACCAGATTGCGTAGTCGAACAAGGTCCACTCGTACCGGGTCTTGGACACCAGGGCCACGCGGTCACCGACCTCGACGCCCGAGGCGATCAGGCCCCTGGCCACCCGGGCGACCTCGGCGAGGAACTGGGCGGAGGTCACGTCCGACCAACCGCCTCCATCAGGCCTGGCCAGCACCACCGCGTCGGGGGCCTCCTCGGCGTTGCGGAGCAGATCATCGGTGAGGTTGCCGCGGGATGGAACCTCGAGGGATGGGGGAGTGGAGTACTCGCGCACGGTCGCCTCCTCGTGCCCGCCATCGGCGGCTGTGGTCGGGTCTGGTCCGGCGGCTGCCGACCAGGGCACGCT
>JBAVCA010000029.1:0-10505 GCA_049586475.1 Nocardioides sp. | reverse complement strand
GTCGGGTTCTCACGCCACCCGTCCAGCGGCACCGCGATGCCCCAGTCGATGTCACGCGTCATGGCGCGCGGGCGGATCTCCTTGAGGATGTTCTGGCTGAACCGGATGACGTTGGGCCGCCACAGCTCGGTCGCCGCGCGCCCGTCGAGCCACTCGGTCAGCGCGTCGGCCAGCGCCGGCAGGTCGAGGAAGAAGTGCTGGGTCTCGATGAACTCCGGCGTCTCGCCGTTGATCTTGGAGACCGGGTCGATGAGGTCGGCCGGATCGAGCTGGTTGCCGCACGTGTCGCACTGGTCGCCGCGAGCACCCGGGCTCTTGCAGATCGGACAGGTTCCCTCGATGTAGCGATCGGGCAGGGTGCGTCCTGTCGACGGCGAGATGGCGCCGTGCGTCGTCTGCTCGACGAAGTAGCCGTTGTCGTAGACGCCCTTGAAGAGCTCCTGGACGACGGCATGGTGGTTGCCCGTGGTGGTGCGCGTGTAGAGGTCGTAGGTGCAACCCAGCGAGACGAGGTCTTCGGCGATGATGCGGTGGTTCTTGTCGGCGAGGGCCTGGGGCGTGACCCCGGCTTCATCAGCCGCGATCAGGATCGGCGTGCCGTGCTCGTCGGATCCCGAGACCATCAGTACGTCGTGGCCGGTCATCCGCATGTACCTGCTGAAGACGTCGGAGGGGACGCCGAAACCGGCTACGTGGCCGATGTGGCGCGGGCCGTTGGCGTAGGGCCAAGCGACGGCAGACAGGACATGAGTCATGCCGGTGATCCTAGGCTCCGAGGCGGACCGGGCTCACCCGGGTTGCCGCAGCGGGCCGCCCCCGGGAGTCGCGGAGTCGAGCACCTCGATCTCGTCCCCGACCTGGACCGTCACCCCGGCCGAGTCCGGGATCAGGTTGATCCCGAACCAGGTCCTGGTGTCCCATCGCCGGGTCCGCGCCAGCGTGGCCAGAGGCTCTCGGCCGCGCTCAGCCGTCTCGGGATCGACCGTGGTCAGGACGCACCGCGCGCATCCCTTCACGGCTCGAAAGGTGGCGTCGCCGATCCGGATCCGGCGCCAGTCGTCCTCGGCCCACGCCGGCGCGCCGTCCACCACGACGTTGGGACGGAAGCGCGTCATCGACAGCGCTCCGCCGCCAGGCGAGACCGGGATCGTGTCGTTGAGCGCGGCCAACGATGTCCGGCTGGTCAGCAGCAGGGGGAAGCCGTCCGCGAACGAGACTCGGTCGCCGGGATCGCTGTACCTCTGGTCGGTCGGTCTGCGGGCGGGGTCGTCCAGCCACACCAGTCGGGCTCCGATCCCGAGGACCGAGCACATCCAGCCGGCCACGTCTCGGTCCGTGGGCACAGCAGTCAGCTCGGAGCCCCACAGGCTCACCGGCACCTGCACCGAGGGATCGGGTCGCGCGACGTCGATCGACGCGACCCCGGGGGCATGCAGTCGCAACCCGCCCTCGGTGATCTCTGCCCTCAGCAGCACCATGGCACTGATGACACGAGCGGTGATCGTCCGGCCGGCGTCGTCGACGACCATCCACCGGCGATCACCGGCCAGGCCCCAGGGCTCGACGTCCGCTGACTGCAGGTCCTCGCCGCGAAATGACTTGACCGGGTACCGAGTCAGAGCTCCGAGGGACATCGCCATGTGTTCGAGCCTAGCCAGTGCGGGCGCGGCAGCGCCCGGAGCTCAGCTGAAGTCGAGGTCTCCGGACCGCGAGCGCTTCAGCTCGTAGAAGTAGGGCACCTTCGCGACTGCCACGCAGCCGTCCCAGAGCTGACCGGCCTCCTCGCCACGAGGGATCTTCGACAGCACCGGACCGAAGAAAGCCGCACCCTCGATCGCGATCGTTGGGGTGCCTACGTCGTCGCCGACGCGGTCCATCCCTTCGTGGTGCGAGGCGGCCACCGCCTCGTCGAGCGAGGTGTCGTCCATCGCTTCGACCAGCTCCGGCTCCAGGCCCGCCTCGGCGAGCGCCGCGACGATCATGTCGCGCCCCAGGCCTTGCTTCTCGTGGTGGATCCGAGTGCCCATCGCGGTGTACAGCGGCAGCAAGACATCATCACCGTGCTTGTGTGCCGCAGCGATGAGCACGCGCACGGGTCCCCAGGCAGGCTCGAGCATCTCGCGGTAGTCCGCGGAGATGTCCTTGTCCTTGTTGAGGTAAGCCAAGCTCATCACGTGCCACGACACCGAGAGGTCGCGGACCTGCTCCACCTCGCGGATCCAGCGCGAGCTGATCCAGGCGAACGGGCACAGCGGGTCGAACCAGAAGTCGGCGGTCGAAGTGACGGGGGCAGCAGCAGTTGTCATACCGGCACAACCACGCGCTGGTCGCGCTATTCCATAGTGGTCCGTCCGGGGCCATCGGGAACGCCAGGTTTTCGACCCAGGCTCTGCTACGTGCGCTTCTTCCGGCCCTTCTTGACCAGCACCTGGGCCCGCGCTCGCTCGGCGGTCGCGACACCGTCGCCGAGGTAGTGAACCTTGACCGTGCGCTCGCCCGGCTTGACCGACTCGAGCACCACGCGCGCTACCCCGTCGATCAGCCGGGACGTGGTGGTGGCCTTGCCCACCGTGACCTGCACCGGTCCGGTGGCCTCCGCGCCGGGAGCGGTGACCCGCACCTGTACGGCGGCCTTGCGCTTGCGGCCGGCTGCGGTGACGTCCAACGTCGAGGGCGTCGTGGTGCGCGCGAAGGAGAAGGTGCGTGCGATCGATCGGTAGCGCGGCTTGGACAGCGTGACCTCAGCCGTGATCAAGCGGCCCACGTCGGCGTCGGTGACCTGGTACGTCGCCGCGTCGGCCCCGCTGACGACGACACCGTCGCGCAGCCAGGTGTAGGTCACGGTGACGTCCGACGGGTTCGTCGTACCAGGGCTCAGCGTGAGCTCGGAGCCGTTGCGGTTGGGTCCTGACGGGCTGATCGGCGTGACCACCTCGATGACCCCCTCGACCACTGGGCCGACCGCCTGCGGCGCGAGCGCGGCGCCGTTGACGAAGCCGGCTCGCCGGGCGATCTCCACCGCGGTGATCGTGGTGCCGACCATCGCACGGGTGAGCGTGAGCTGAGGTGCGCTCGCCCCGGGAATGATCCTGCCGTCGGACTTCCACCGCACCTCGGTTCCGTCTGGGACGGCCGACCAGGTTCCCGGCGTGGCCGTCAGCACGGCGTCGACCTCGCCCTCACCGCTGACCGCCGGAGGGGCGGTGCTGACCAGCTCGCCCCGGGCGACCGGTCCCGTTGCCGGGGCGTCGACGACCCCAGGGGTGCGATCCACCTTGCTTGCCGTCACCCGAGCCGAGATGGTGCTGCCGACCTCCTCCGGACCGGGCGCAAAGGTCTGCGCCGTGGCCCCCTCGATCGGCACGAGATCCGACAACCACTGATAGCTGTACGACGCGGCTGGTTTCCAGCGACCCTTGGCCACCCGCAGCGTGGAGCCCACCTGAGCAGTCCCGGTGATCCGGGGCGGCACGACGTTGACCACGGCCTTGTCGACGAAGTGGATGAAGCCGGTCGGCCAGCTGGTGCCGTCCTTGATGATCCGGCGCCAGTGGAAGTCGCCGCTCCAGGAGTCCTCCGAGATGATGATCTCGGTCTCGGAGACCACCTGCTCGACGATGGCGACGTGCCCGCTCGACCCGGCACCGGAGGCGTTCCGCTCCCACCACGCCACCGCTCCCACGGCGGGGGTCTTGTCCGTGATGTCCCTCATCGCCGGGCCCCAGTTGTAGGCCATCCCCGTCCCGGACCAGGGACGCTCGCTCGGCATCCCGGCCTGGATCAGGCGGTAGGCGACGTAGTTGGTGCAGTTGTGGCCCGAGTACATCCGCCAGTACATCTGGTCGTTCTCGGCTCCGTAGCCGAAGTCGGACATCCCGGCCTGCGAACAGGCCCGGTAGCCGTCGCACAGGTAGACCGACGAGGCGTGCGCCGGCGAGATGGCGCTCGGGACCACCGCCGGGAGCATGGCGCCGATCAGCACGAGGACGGCGGCGCGACGAGGCGCTCGGAAGCCATTCGGGGGAGTCACGGGGTCCACTGTCAAGCACATTGGGTGCGTTTCGCAACAATATCCCCATAATTCACTTGAGCCCCAAAGTCACGCACCTAGAATCACAGGCGTGTCGTTTCGTCGCGGGGCGGCCGTCGGGATCACGCCCGATGTCGCTCTGGTCGCGGCGAATGCGAGGATGAGCATCATGCCTGGAACCAATCTTTCTCGGGAAGAGGCCGCCACCCGTGCCGCCCTCCTGAACGTCACGTCGTACTCCATCGACCTGGACCTCACGACCGGCGCCACGACCTTCGCCTCCACGACCACGCTCGAGTTCACCTGCACTGAGCCGGGGGCCGCCACGTTCGCCGACCTCGTCGGCGCGACCGTGCACGAGATCACGCTCAACGGCGTGGCGCTGGACGTGGCGTCCTACGCCGACAGTCGGATCCCGCTGCCCGACCTGGCGGCCGACAACGTGCTGGTGGTGCGCGCCGACTGCCTCTACTCGCACACCGGTGAGGGCCTGCACCGCTTCGTCGACCCCGTCGACGACCGCGTCTACCTCTACTCGCAGTTCGAGGTGCCCGACGCGCGCCGGGTCTTCACGACGTTCGAGCAGCCCGACCTCAAGAGCGAGTTCACCTTCCACGTCACCGCCCCGGACCACTGGGTGGTGGTGTCCAACGCCCCGACGCCTGAGCCGGAGAGCCTCGGCGAGGGCAAGGCCGTCTGGAGGTTCCCGACCACGAAGAGGATGTCGACGTACATCACCGCGGTCGTCGCCGGCGAGTACCACGGCGTGTTCGACACCTACGAGGGCAAGTTCGGCACGATCCCGCTGGGTCACTACTGCCGCCAGTCCCTGGTCGACTACCTCGACCGCGACGAGCTGGTGAAGATCACCCGGCAGAGCTTCGCGTTCTTCGAGGAGCAGTTCGCCTTCCCGTACCCCTTCGAGAAGTACGACCAGCTCTACGTCCCCGAGTACAACATGGGTGCCATGGAGAACGCGGGCTGCGTGACGCTGCGCGACGAGTACCTTCCGCGTAGCCGCCAGCCCCGCTCGTTCTACGAGTTCCGCTGCTCGGTGATCACCCACGAGATGGCCCACATGTGGTTCGGCGACCTGGTGACCATGAAGTGGTGGGACGACCTCTGGCTCAACGAGTCCTTCGCCGAGTGGGCCTGCTACTGGTGCGAGGCCGAGGCGACCGAGTTCACCGATGCCTGGACCGGGTTCGCGAACGCCCGCAAGCAGACCGGCTACCGCGCCGACCAGCTGCCGAGCACGCACCCGATCGCGGCCGACAACTACGACCTCGAGGCTGTCGAGGTGAACTTCGACATGATCACCTACGCCAAGGGCGCCTCGGTGCTCAAGCAGCTGGTGGCCTGGGTCGGTCTCGAGGACTTCGTGGCGGGGCTGCGCCAGTACTTCCAGGACCACGCCTACGGCAACACCGAGTTCGGTGACCTGCTGACCGCGCTGGAGAAGTCGTCCGGTCGCGAGCTGGTCAGCTGGGCCGAGGAGTGGCTCCAGACAGCCGGCGTCAACACGCTCACCCCCGAGTTCGAGCTCGCCGACGACGGCACCTACTCCCGGCTCGTCGTGCGCCAGAGCGCGCACCCGGACCACCCGACGCTGCGCCGGCACCGCCTCGGCATCGGTTTCTACGACCTCGTCGAGGACCGACTCGTCCGTCGCGACTACGTCGAGGTAGACGTCGCCGGAGAGTCGACCGAGATCGCCAAGGCCGTCGGCCAGCGTCAGCCCGACCTGCTGCTGCTCAACGACGGCGACCTGGCCTACGCCAAGATCCGCCTCGACGAGCGTTCGTTGGCCACCGCGGTCAACAAACTTTCCCAGCTCGACGACTCCCTCGCCCGCGCGATCCTTTGGGGAGCGGCGTGGGACATGACCCGCGACGCCGAGCTGGCCGCGAGCGACTTCGTCGCGCTGGTGCTGGCCAACATCGGTGCCGAGACCGACCCGTGGGGCGTCACCCGCATCCCGGGGTTCGCGGCGCAGGCGGTCGCCTCGTTCTCCGCCCCCGCCCACCGGAGTGCGCTCAAGGACACCTGGGAGCGCGGGCTTCGCGACCTGCTGATGGCGGCTGCACCCGACAGCGACCAGCAGCTGACCTTCGCCCGTTCCTACGCCGGTGCGGCTCGCAGCGACCAGGCTCTCGGCGACCTGGAGGCCCTGCTCGACGGTTCACTCGTCGTGGAGGGGCTCGCGGTCGACACCGATCTGCGCTGGGCCCTGGTGACCGGGCTCGCCGCTCGGGGCCGCGCCGACGATGCACGAGTCGACGAGGAGCTCGCCCGCGACAACACGATCTCGGGCCAGGAGCGCGCTGCCGGGGCCCGAGCAGCCATGCCGACCGCCGAGGCGAAGGCTCGTGCGTGGAAGCAAGCCATGCTCGATCCGACGACGGCCAACGAGACCGCACGCAGCGTCATCATGAGCTTCCAGCGCCCCGACCAGGACGAGGTGCTCGCGCCCTACGTGGACGCCTACTTCGACGCGGTGAGCACGACCTGGGAGACCCTCGGCTCCCAGAAGGGCTCCATGGCGATCGAGTACATGTTCCCCAAGGCTCTGGCCTCGGCCGAGCTGCTCGCCAAGACCGACGACTGGCTGGCCACAGCAACGGCGAACGCCGGTGCGATGCGCTATGTGCGCGAAGGTCGTGCCGAGGTGGCCCGGGCACTGGAAGCCCAGGCCAAGGACGCCCCAACGACCTGACCCACGCCCGAGAGGTCGAGTCGGCGACTAAACACGCCGACTCGGCCCTCCATCGGGGTCAGGGGCCGGCGTGGAGGGTGTTCGGGGGGCGGGCGGAGTCGGCCAGCTGCTGGATGCCGCGGCGCAGGCCGCCGACCAGGTCGCCCTCGGCGAACGTGGCCGCCATGGTGGCGACCGCCAGGTCGGACTGGTGGTCGGTGAGCGTGCGCCGCACGTGGGCACCCGTCACGATCTCGACCGCGCGGACGTGCGGGTCGACCATGATCAAGATGCTGCGAGCGGGTGCGACCAGCGAGTTGTGCAGGCTGGTCGCGAAGGCGTGCGGGTCATCACCCTCGCTTCGCCCGACGAACACCGAGAACTCGGCACGACACAGCTGCTCGGCCTTGCGGATCGCCTGGTCCAGAGCGGCGCGTTCGTTGCTGCTGAGCGCGAAGTTGAGCAGGTCTCGACTCATGGTGCTCTCCTTACCAGCGACCGCTGGCGCCACCGGCGACAGAGGTCTCGCTGTCGGGAGCGGCGAGCTCTCCGGAGGTCCGTGGCCCACCGAGCCACTGGTCTTCCACGCTGGGGCCACCCGGCGTGATGTTCTCTCCGCGCATCAGTGCCGGGAGGTAGGTCGCCACCACGATGGCGAGGAACAGCGCCAACGGGATGCCGGCCAGCAACAAGATCGCGAAGAGCGGGTCGACCGGCTCACTGGCCGGCCACCCCTCCGACGGCTCCGCTGCGACCGGGCCGGCAGACACCACCGTGGTCACAGCCAGGCCGGCGAGGC
This sequence comes from Nocardioides sp., assembly GCA_049586475.1. Classification (GTDB taxonomy): domain Bacteria; phylum Actinomycetota; class Actinomycetes; order Propionibacteriales; family Nocardioidaceae; genus Nocardioides. The sequence goes on along the minus strand of JBAVCA010000029.1, from coordinate 2,981 downwards.
CGGCGGCAACGGTCACGAGGCGTCGTACGACGGGAGCGGTGAGGTGGATCACCGCGCCAGGGTATCGGCATCTTGCTCCGGAGGCCTACGCCTGGTCAGGTGATTCGGACGACAGCACGACACCTGTTATGCATGGCGCATGAGCTTTGCCCCCGACGGAGTCCTCGGACGCGCCCTGACGCCGCTCCCACCAGAGACGGACGTGGACGCCAATCCGTGCAGTCCCGATGAGCCCCAGCGGATCTGCAACTTCTTCTTCGAGCGCACCGGCAACGCCACCTTGGCGGACTGGTCCGATGTCCTGATCGGCGTCCCCCTGGCACTGCTCGGCCTGCTGACTCTCGCGGTGGCCCTGCGTTGGGTGCTGCGCAAAGCCATCGACCGCATCGTCAAGCGTGCGGAGGACCCGGCCACGAGCAAGCTCGGCATGGCCTCCGAGCGAGCCAATCCCATGCAGGCAGCGCGTCGCGCACAGCGCGCCCACACCATGGGTGCGCTTTTCAAGAGCATCGTCACCGGCATCGTGGTCGCGGTCTTCGGCACCATGATGCTCAGCGAGGTCGGTGTCGACGTCGCACCCATCATCGCCAGCGCCGGCATCATCGGTATCGCGCTCGGTTTCGGCGCGCAGTCGCTGGTCAAGGACTTCCTCTCCGGCGTGTTCATGATCCTGGAGGACCAGTTCGGCGTCGGCGACATCGTCGATGTCGGTGAGGCCATCGGGACCGTCGAGGCCGTCAGCCTGCGCGTGACCCGGCTGCGCGACATCAACGGAACCGTCTGGTACGTCCCCAACGGCGAGATCGTGCGGGTCGGCAACCAGAGCCAGAACTGGTCGCGCACCGTGCTCGATGTCGGGGTCAGCTACCACGAGGACATTGCTCGGGTGCGCACCGTGCTCGAAGAGATCGCGCACGGGATGTGGGAGGACGAGGACTTCCTCGGTCAGGTGATCGAGGAGCCGTCGGTCTGGGGCGTGCAGGAGCTCGCCGCCGACGCCGTGACCATGCGCGTCGTGCTGAAGACCACGCCCGGCTCGCAGTGGGCGATCGCCCGCGAGATGCGCCAGCGGATCAAGGCGCGCTTCGACCACGAGGGGATCGAGATCCCGTTTGCCCAGCGGGTCGTCTGGCACCGCCAGGAGTCAACGCCTGCTGCCGAAGGCTCGACGCTCGAGACGGGAGCAGAATGAGTCAGGTGAGCTCGCTCAACGTCTCGGAGCAGGGCGGGACCTTCTACGACGAGATCGGGGGGTTCGAGACGATGCGTCGGATCGTGGCCCGCTTCTACGCCGGCGTCGCGTCCGACGAGGTGCTGCGCCCGCTCTACCCCGAGGAGGACCTCGCCCCGGCCGAAGAACGGTTTCTGCTGTTCCTCGTGCAGTACTGGGGAGGCCCGACCACGTACGGCGACACCCGGGGCCACCCGCGCCTTCGGATGCGGCACGCACCGTTTGCCGTGACCCCGGACGCCAAGGATCGCTGGCTCGTGCACTTCAGGGCCGGGCTCGACGAGGTCGAGCTGACGCCCGCCCAGGACCAACGGTTCTGGGAGTACGTCACCCACGCAGCGCAGTTCATGGTGAACACGCTCGAGTAGCGCGCCACCCCTGACCGGGCGAGGCGCTCAGCAGCCGTCCGGAGCCGACACGACGGCTGAGAGCAGCAGGGCGCGCACCTCTGGCGGCGGCTCGGCTGAGCGCTGGGTCTCAGGATCGAAGAAGACCACCGTCACCCGTGCTCGCGCCAGCACCTGGCCCGCGTCGGCGATCTCGGACTCGATCGTCATCGAACGGTTGCCGACCGCGATGATCGCTGACCACACGTCGTACGGCTCGTGGCGAAGCAGGATCGGCCGGCGGTAGTCGACGTCGGTCTGCGCGGTGACGAAGGCCAGCCCGGTGAAACCACTCCCCTGGGTCAGCGCAGCCATCTGGCGTACCCGTGCCTCCTGGAGGTACTCGAAGTACTTCACGTTGTTGACGTGGCGATAGATGTCGACGTCCGAGAACCGGACGTACAGCGGGAACCGGTGAGCGGCGCCACGCTCGAGCGCAGCGATCGGGGTCGTGGCAGGGCCCGGGGCTGCTTCGACGTACGGCGCGAGGGCTGCCTTCTCCTCCTCGCTGAGCCGACGCGGGCGCTCGTGCGCGAAGACGTACGGCGTCAGCACGGTCGTGGCGCGCAGATAGACGGTGCGGATGCCGTCCTCCTGCTCACTGAAGACCTCGTAGGCCATGGTGAAGGTGGCGGCCCGGATCTCGGTCACCCAGCACTCGATGCTGACCGGCTCGAACCGGAACCCCAACGGTGCGAGATAGGTGACCTCGTGACGCACGACGACGACGCCCTCGGCGAGGTCGTCGCGCCGATCCCCCACGACGGCGCGCATCAGGGAGACCCGCGCCTCCTGCAGGTAGTCGACGTAGACGACGTTGTTGATGTGGCCGAGGGAGTCGAGATCGGCCCATCGCAGATGGCAGTGGTAGACGTGGCGCACGCTGCGACTCTGCCAGAGGCGCAGCAGAGGGGTCCGGCTAGTCTGAGACGGTTGTCACCCACCGAGATCGGAGATCCGCCCATGCCCGAGGCCGTCATCGTTTCTGCCGCGCGTTCGCCCATCGGTCGCGCTAACAAGGGGTCGCTCAAGGACCTGCGCCCCGATGACCTCACCGCCACCATCATCCAGGCCGCGCTCGACAAGATCCCCGGGCTGGACCCGTCGACCATCGAAGACCACTACCTCGGTTGCGGACTCCCCGGCGGCGAGTCGGGCAACAACATGGCGCGCATCGTCAACGTCCTGATGGGACTCGACTCGGTGCCCGGTGCCACCATCACCCGCTACTGCTCCTCCTCGGTGCAGACCTCGCGGATGGCGATGCACGCCATCAAGGCCGGCGAGGGTGACATCTTCATCTCCGCCGGTGTCGAGATGGTCTCGCGGTTCGCCAAGGGCACCTCGGACCACTGGCCCGACAC
>JBAVCA010000028.1:0-4230 GCA_049586475.1 Nocardioides sp. | reverse complement strand
GGTATGGCCTACGGGTGCTGCCGGAGGGCGTCGACTCGCCCAGCGCGGAGGACGTGATGCGCGCCTCACGTGACGCCGGCTTCGGTGATGAGGTCAAGCGCCGCATCATCCTGGGCACCTACGCCCTGTCGAGCGGCTACTACGACGCCTACTACGGCCAGGCACAGAAGGTGCGCACGCTGATCTCGCGCGACTTCGCCGCGGCCTTCGGCCAGGCCGACGTCCTGCTCTCGCCGACCGCGCCGACCACGGCGTTCAAGCTGGGGGAGAAGCTCGACGACCCACTGGCCATGTACCTCAACGACCTTGCCACGATCCCGGCCAACCTGGCCGGCGTCCCCGGCATCTCCTTGCCGAGCGGACTGGCCGACGAGGACGGACTGCCGGCCGGCATCCAGATGCTGGCCCCGGCCCTTGCCGACGACCGGCTCTACCGTGTGGGCGCCGCCCTCGAGGCCGCCTTGACCGAGAAGTGGGGCGGGCCGTTGCTCGACCGTGCCCCGATCCTGACGGGAGCCTCCGCATGAGCGCCGAGTCCGCGACGCTGGTGTCCTTCGACGACGTCCTCGCCTCCTACGACCCCGCCATGGGGCTCGAGGTGCACGTCGAGCTGAACACCAACTCCAAGATGTTCTGCGGCTGCCCCACCGAGTTCGGTGCCGAGCCCAACACCCAGGTGTGCCCGACCTGCCTGGGGCTGCCCGGCGCGATGCCCGTGGTCAACCGCAAGGCCGTCGAGTCGGCGATCCGGATCGGCCTCGCGCTGAACTGTGAGATCGCCGAGTGGTGCCGCTTCGCGCGCAAGAACTACTTCTATCCCGACATGCCGAAGAACTTCCAGACGTCGCAGTACGACGAGCCGATCTGCTTCGAGGGCTACATGGACGTCGACATCCCCGTCGTCGGCGGCGCCGATGGTGAGACCGAGACGTTCCGCGTCGAGATCGAACGCGCTCACATGGAGGAGGACACCGGCAAGTCCCTGCACGTCGGTGGCGCCACCGGTCGCATCCACGGCGCCGACCACTCGCTGGTCGACTACAACCGCGCCGGCATCCCGCTGATCGAGATCGTCACCAAGCCGATCATGGGCGCGGGCGAGAAAGCCCCGGCGATCGCCAAGGCCTACGTCGCCCAGCTCCGCGAGCTGATCGTGGCCCTCGGCGTCTCCGATGCCCGGATGGACCAGGGCTCGATCCGCGCCGACGTCAACCTGTCCCTGGCTCCCAAGGATGCCGGCGGGCTCGGGACTCGCAGCGAGACCAAGAACGTGAACTCGCTGCGCTCGGTCGAGCGCGCAGTTCGCTACGAGATGCAGCGGCACGCCGGCATCCTCGATGCGGGAGGATCGATCCTGCAGGAGACCCGGCACTGGCACGAGGACACCGGCATCACCACCGCCGGCCGTGAGAAGTCCGATGCCGATGACTACCGCTACTTCCCCGAGCCCGACCTGGTGCCCGTTGCGCCGTCGCGCGAGTGGGTCGAGGAGCTGCGCCTGACGATGCCGGAGAACCCGACGGTGAAGCGGGCCCGGTTGCAGGGCGAGTGGGGCTTCACCGACCTGGAGATGCGCGACACCGTCGGAGCCGGTGCCTTCGGTCTGGTCGAGCAGACCATCGCCGCCGGGGCCACTCCGCAGGCCGCCCGCAAGTGGTGGCTCTCGGACCTTGCCCGCCGCGCCAACGAGACCGGTGCCGACATCGCCGACCTGGGCGTCTCGCCCGCCCAGGTCGCAGCGGTGCAGGCCCTGGTCGACGCCAAGACGATCAACGACAAGCTGGCCCGCCAGGTCTTCGACGGACTGGTCGCCGGTGAAGGCACCCCCGAGGAGATCATCGCCGCACGCGGGTTGGCCGTGGTCTCCGACGACGGTGCGCTCGGTGTCGCCGTGGACGCCGCGATCGCTGCCAACCCCGACGTCGCCGACAAGATCCGCGACGGCAAGGTGGCCGCAGCGGGTGCCCTGATCGGCGCAGTGATGAAGGAGATGAAGGGCCAGGCCGACGCCGCACGCGTCCGCGAGCTGATCCTCGAGAAGCTCGCCTGACCATTGCGCGCCGACTCGGCTGATTTGGACCGGCGCTCGCAGCGGGTCGCGTAAGCGGTACGCTGCTCCCGCACTACTCATCACGCCCGCAGCAGGGGAAAGCCGGTTCGAGGCCGGCGCTGACCCGCAACCGTAGGTCGTCGCGAGAAATCACGACGATGAGCCGGAACACCCTCTGCGAGGCGTCCTGATCACACGCTGTCGAGGAAAGCAGCGGGTGGACTCCCGGAGGTCGTCTCCGGTTGCCTCCCGCTGTCGCAGCGGGAAGGAACCACGAAGATGCCCCCTCGTACCCGAATGAACCTGGCGCTGGCAGCGGTTGCCGTCGCCGCCACCGCATGCAGTACACCAACCGGAGCGCAGCCATCCGCGAGGGACGCTTCGGGCGCTTCGCCGACCAGGACGGCCTACGACACAGCCGCTCTGAGCGCCGGCGCCGACTGGCTGAGCCGCCAGGTCCAGAACGGAGTCGTGCACAACGACCAGTATGACTTCGATGACTACGGGCTCAGCATCGATGTCGCTCTCGCCCTGGATACGGCGGACGAGCAGCTGCCGACGGTGCAGGCCGTCGGGGACCGCTTGGCCAAGCACGTCGAGGAGTACACCGCGCCGGGTTTCGGCACTGTTACCTCCGCCGGTAGTACCGCCAAGGCGGTCGCGCTGGCGGGGGCCGTCGGCGCCGACCCGAACGCATTCGGCGGAACAGACCTCGTCGCCCAGCTCGAGACGACTGTCACGGACAGTGGGCCGGCCAGGGGCCGGATCCAGGACGTGCTTGACCCGAAGGAGGCCGCGGCTGCCGATTACGCCAACGTCGTCGGCCAGGCTTATGCCGTTCTCGGACTCACAGGGGTCGAGAGCCCCGAGGCCGGTCCGGCCGCAGACTTCCTTGTCGCGCAGCAGTGCGCTGATGGCTGGTTCAGGCTGGACTTCACCAAGGACGTGAAGGCCGCCGATCAGTCGTGCGAAGGCGACAGAACGAGTAAGCCAGACCTCGACACCACTGCGTTCGCGATCAGGGCTTTGCGCCTGAGCGACTCGGCCCAAGCCTCGAGGGCGGTCAACTCGGCCGTTGCCTGGCTGAGCGAACAGCAGGCCCCCGATGGTTCGTTCGACGGAGGCAGCACTGCGTCGACGCCGAACACCAACAGCACGGGCCTGGCTGGCACCGCCCTGGGCGAAGCGGGCGAGACTGAGGCGGCTGAGCGGGCGGCGACCTGGGTCTTCGGGCGACAAGCGCTCGACTGCCAGAAGGTCGAGCCCGCCGTCGTGGGGGCCATCGCCTACGACGACGCCGGTGCCGCGGCAGCCGTCCAGAACGGCATTGGCGTGAAGACCGCCGACCAGTTCCGCCGCGCCAGCGCTGGGGCTCTGCCGGTGCTGCAGTGGCTCCCGGAGCGCGAGACCGCGGACCAAAATTTCGAGTCCTGCTGACGTGAGCCGGTGGGGAGGTTCTGCGAACAGAGCCGCGGCTGCCGTGCTGGCGGCGGCTGCGGTCATAGTGCCTGCAGCCTCGCCCGCGACGGCCTCCCCTTCCCGTTGCACGACTGGGCACGGTGTACACGTGGTGGTCGAGTTCAACCAGCTCGGGGGCCGCGATCTGCGCGGCTGTGACGAGGCCGGGGGTGGGCGCACCGCGTCCCAGCTCCTCGGGCGTCAGGGCGTCTCCTTGACCTACGTCCAGCGGCAGCCGGGCTTCCTCTGCAGCCTCGACGGCGTGCCCGCCGACGACGCCTGCGTCAACACTCCGGCCGAAGACGCGTACTGGTCGCTGTGGTGGTCGGACGGTTCCGCAGCGGGCTGGCGCTATGCGTCGACCGGAGTCGACAGTCTGGCGATCCCGGACGGAGGCTCGTTGGCCTTGGTCTGGGACGGAGTCGCCGGAAACGTAGTTCCCACCACGCCACCCGGCGCCATCGTCGCGGGGGCCGTCGCGGGGGCATCCGCGGGGTCCGGGCCGGCGTCGGCGAGCACCAGGGCTCCCCGGCGCCCACCGGCGATCGAGGCAACGGGAACCGGCCTTCCGGCCTGGGTCGCTCCGGCAGCCGCTGGATTGCTGTTCGCCGCGGCCGCAGGCACCGCCGTCGTGCGCCGTCGTCGGACCGGGGCAATGCCGTGAGGTCCGGATCGTGAACGCGCTGCCGCGCGACCTGCACCCCGTGGCCTGGTGGCTGTGG
>JBAVCA010000027.1:0-5979 GCA_049586475.1 Nocardioides sp. | reverse complement strand
GCCTATGCTCCTGGCCGTGACCGACAGCGCTCGTGCGATCGAGAATCTCCTCCACACCTACGCCCTGCGCATCGACGCCGGCGACCTCGACGGGGTCGCAGACCTGTTTGCGTACGGCAGGATCCTCGGGCAGGAGGACGGTCCACCGGAGTCGGTCTTCGAGGGCCGCGACGGGGTGCGGGCGATGTATGAGATGGCGACCCGGCTCTACGACGACGGGACGCCGAAGACCAAGCACGTCACCACCAACTCGATCATCGAGGTCGACGAGGAGACGGGCACCGCGAGCGCACAGTCCACCTACTTGGTCACCCAGGCCACGGCAGACCTGGCACTTCAGGTGATCATCACCGGGCACTACCGAGACACGTTTCAGCGCCTCGCCGATGCGGGGGGCGCTGCGTTCGGCACCGGGCACTGGTGGTTCGACTCCCGCACGATGTACGTCGACCAGGTCGGCGACCTCAGCCACCACCTCAAGTGGTGAGTCAGCTGAACGCGTCGACGCCGGTCAGCTCAGCCGACCACTCCCACAGCCGCTCCGCATCGTCCGGATCCAGCGCGTAGCGCCTGACGCCCTGCGCGTCGCCTCCGCCGCGCTCGTCCTCGTCGGCCCAGGGCGCGATGTCGCAGTCGACGAGGTAGGCGCCTCCGTGATCGACCAGGAGCGGACTCGTCGCACCCCACACGGCTGTGGCTGCGCCCTGCTCGGGGCTCTTGAACTCCGGGACAGCCACGTGTCCATCCGCGTCGGGCTTCAGCAGCTCGGTTACGTCATCGGCCGTCAGGTGCTTGCCGAGGGTGGTGAGGATCGCTCCGGGGTGCGCCGAGTTGGCCTGGATCCCACGCTCGCGTCCGCGGGCGTCGAGGGCCAGGGCGAAGAGCACATTGGCGGTCTTGGACTGCCCGTACGCGATCCACTTGTCATATCCGGTCTCGAGCCACGGGTCCTCCCACCGCATCGGTGAGTAGTAGTGCCCGGACGACGACACGCTGACCACTCGTGCGCCGTCGACCATCGCGGACCAGAGGTGGTTGACCAGCGCGAAGTGGCCCAGGTGATTGGTTGCGAGCTGGAGCTCCCAGCCGTCGTCGGTGCGCGTCTCGGGCAGGGCCATGATGCCGGCGTTGCCGATGACGAGGTCGATGCGTCGCCCGCCTGCGAGCAGCTCAGCGGCGTACGACGCGACCTGGCGCTGATCGGCGAGGTCCATCTCGCCGACCTCCACGCCGTCGATCCCGGCGAGGGCCCGGCTTGCTTCCTGCGGTCGTCGCGCCGGCACCAGCACCGACGCGCCGGCGCTGCTGAGCGCTCGCACGACCTCCAGGCCGATTCCGGCGTATCCCCCGGTGACCAAGGCGGTAGCGTTGCTGAGGTCAAGTCCCGCCACGACCTCAGCGGCCGTGCTGGTCGGGCCGAACCCGGAGCCGAGCGGGGCCTGGTCGGGGCGGGTCGGCTTCGCGGTCATGGCGGTGACCCTAGGGCCTACGGTCGACGGACCAGACAGGTGCGCGATCAGACGGCAGTGGCCATCACGTCGCGCAGCCGCAGCAGGCCGTCGCGGATCCGCGTCTTGGCCGTGCCGAGCGGAATGCCGATGATGCTGGCCACCTCGGTGTGGGTGCGCCCGTCGAAGTAGGCCAGCTCGATCGCCGAGCGCTGCAGATCGGTGAGCTGCGAAAGCGCTGCACGGACCCGGCTCGCGTCCATCGAGGCGTCGACCGCGTCGCCGGTCGGGTCCTCCTTGCCCACCCGCAATGGATCGTGCTGTCGCTCGTAGACCTCCTCGCGCGTCGAGCGCGACTGTGACGAGCGCACCTGGCTGACTGCGGTGCCGTGCACGATCATCAGGATCCAGGAGATCGCACTCCCACGCTGGGCGTCGAAGCGGGCCGCCTGTCGCCAGACCTGGAGGTAGGCCTCCTGGACCGCCTCTTCAGCCTGGGCGTGGTCGCGCAGCAGACGGACCGCCAGCCCGAACGCACGAGCCGACGTCGCGTCGTAGACCTCGGCGAAGGCCTGTTCGTCCCCGGCAGCACAGCGGCGCAGCGCGGATGCCAGCGCGGCCGCCGCGGAAATGACCGGACGCGCTGCACCGGAGCCGTCAGGCTCCTCGGCAGCGTGCATCATGCGGTGACAGTGGGGGTCAAAGGGAATCCAGGTCAAGCAGTGGGGGTTGGAACAGGCGCGCCGTGCGCGTGAGCCACGGTAACGCGTCCAGACCGTGCTGTGAGACCACCCCTTGGGAGTTGGTCTCTCAATCCCCCCAGGGGGTTGCTATAGTGGAGAACTCACCCGACCCGATGTCTGAAGGAGCTCCGATGGCCGACTTCACCCTGCGTGCCACCACCTCACTGTCCTACGAGGAAGCCGTCCTCTCGGTGCGCGAGCTGCTGGACGAAGCAGGCTTCGGTGTCCTCACCGAGATCGACATCAAGGCGACCCTGAAGAAGAAGCTCGATGTCGACGTCCAGCCACAGATCATCCTGGGCGCCTGCCGGCCCCAGCTCGCCCACCTCGCCCTCCTGGCCGAGCCAGCGATCGCGGCCCTGCTGCCGTGCAACGTCGTCGTGCGCGGACTCGAGGACGGCGGCAGCGTCGTGGAAGCGATCGACCCCGACGTGATGATGTCCGTCGCAGGCGTCACCGACCAGCAGGCAGCCGAGGCGCTCCGCGAGGTCGCTGCGGATGCGCGCGACCGCCTGTCGAAAGCACTCGACCAGATGCCCGGCACCGACGCGGCGACCTCGGAAGGAGCCCGCTGATGGAGCTCGCGCCCGAGGAGATGAAGGCGATCATCACCCGCATGAAGCGCGCCAACGGTCACTTGGCCAGCGTGATCCGGATGATGGAGGAGGGCTCCGACTGCGACACCATCCTCACCCAGCTGGCCGCGGTCAACAAGGCCATCAGCCGCAGCGGCTACGCCATCGTGGCTACCGGACTGCAGCACTGTCTCGAGGACGGCGACGGCGTGGACGGCGTCGACGTCAAGAAGATGGAGAAGCTCTTCCTCGCCCTGGCTTGATCTTGCCGGCGCGAAAGTTCGTCAGATCACCGGCCGGAGATCGCGGATCCCCTACAGTCCAGAGGTGAGCGAGCCCAAGCAAGCCGACCGCCCCGAGCCCGAGATCGAGGAAGCCTTCGATCGCTTGGTCGAGGAGGGGTGTGAACGCCTTGAACGCCCGTGGCTGGCGATGATGGCGACCGGCCTGCTGGGCGGCATCGACGTCGGCTTCGGAGTGCTGGCCTACCTCGTGGTCAAGGAGCACACCGGCGACACCCTGCTGGCCGGCTTGGCCTTCTCGATCGGCTTCGTCGCCCTGTTGCTGGCGCGCAGCGAGCTGTTCACCGAGAACTTCCTCGTGCCCATCACCGCCGTGGTGGCGCGCAGCGGCAGCGTCAGGATGCTGGCCCGGTTGTGGGTGGTGACCCTGGTCACGAACCTGGTCGGCGGCGCCCTGATCATGTGGATCCTGGTGAGCGCCCGGCCCGATCTCCACGAGACCGTCATCGAGGTCGGCACGCACTACGCCGAGCTGGGCGTGAACGGCGAGAGCTTTGCGCTGGCCGTCCTGGCCGGCGCGGTGATCACCTTGATGACCCGGATGCAGCACGCCACCGACAACCTCGGAGTCCAGCTGGTGCCGGCGATCCTCTTCGGAGCCCTGCTCGCCGGTGCCGAGCTCTTCCACTGCATCCTCGACTCGTTGTTCATGGCCGGCGCCCTCTTCGCTGGCGCTGACTTCAGCATCTTCACCGCGTTCGGAGCGCTCGCCTGGGCGCTGCTCGGCAACGTGGTGGGCGGCGTCGGTCTCGTCACCGGCCTGCGCCTGCTGCGCGTCTCCGCGCGCGTTCACGAGGAGCGGCAGCACCCCAGGCCGACGTGAGCTGAGCCGCCGGGGTCGCGACCTCAGCGTTCGCCGGCGACCAGGGTCTCCAGCGTCAGCTCTGGGTGATCGCGCTCGACCACGCTGATCCGCCACTTGTCCGGCGCCAGCACCAACAGCGTGCCGTCACCACGTTCGAGCACCTCGAGGCCACGCACCGCGTTCAGCCCGGCCACGGAGGCGGCGTCGGTGCGCCGCGCCTGGGTGTACCCGAGTCGCTCGAGGCGGATCGGGGCGCCGAACTCGGCTTCCATCCGAGCTTGCGCGACCTCGAACTGCATCGGACCGACGGCGGCGAGCACCGGCGACTGGTTGCCGCGCAGGTCCGAGCGCAGCACCTGCACGGTGCCCTCGTGATCGAGCTGCTCCATGCCCTTGCGGAACTGCTTGAACCGGCCGGCGTCGGCTGAGGTCGCGACCGCGAAGTGCTCGGGGGCGAACGACGGGATCGGGGGAAAGGCCACCTCCTCGTCGAGGAAGATCGTGTCGCCGACCCGCAGCGCGTTGGCATTGACCAGCCCGATGATGTCGCCGGGATAGGCGGTGTCGAGCACCGAGCGCTCCTTGCCGAACAGCGCCTGGGCGTACTTCGTGGCGAACGGTCGACCCGACTGCGCGTGGGTGGCGACCATGCCACGCTCGAAGACCCCGGAGCAGACCCGGGCGAAGGCCACCGTGTCACGGTGGGCGGCGTTCATCCCGGCCTGCACCTTGAAGACGAACGCACTGAACGGCGCAGCCACCTCGCGCACCTCGGCGGGCCGACCCTCGGCGTCCTGCTTGCCGTGCGCGAAGGCCGGCGGCGCGGGCGCCAGCTCGACGAGGGTCTCCAGGACGGCGGCGACGCCGAAGTTCGAGATCGCCGAGGCGAACAGGACCGGCGTGGTGAAACCGGAGAGGAACAGCTCCTGGTCGTGGTCGGAGCCGTCGGAGGACAGCAGGTCGGACTCCTCGACCGCCGCCGTCCAGGCGTCCCCCTCGCGCTCGGCGGCGGCGTCGCCGTCCATCCGCTCCTCAGGAGCACGGGTCGCTCCGCCCGCGGTGCGGGTGTAGGCGACGTAGGACCCCGTGCGTCGCTCGAGGACCCCGCGGAAGTCTCCGGCGATGCCGACCGGCCAGGTCAGCGGGGTCGGCTGGAGCCCGATGTCGTTCTCGATCTCCTCCATCAGCGCCAGGGCGTCGAGGCCGGGGCGGTCCCACTTGTTGATGACCGTGACGACCGGGATCCCGCGGGCCTTGCAGACCCGGAAGAGCTTGAGCGTCTGCGGCTCGAGGCCCTTGGCCGCGTCGATGAGCATCACCGCGCAGTCCACGGCCGACAGCACCCGATAGGTGTCCTCGGAGAAGTCGGAGTGGCCGGGGGTGTCGACGAGGTTGATGACGTGATCGCCGTAGGCGAACTGCAGCGCCGCGGAGGTGATCGAGATCCCGCGCGCCTTCTCCATCTCCATCCAGTCCGAGACCGTGGAGCGACGTCCGGACTTGCCGTGCACCGCACCGGCCTCATTGATCACCTGGGCGTGCAGGGCCAGGGCCTCGGTCAGCGTCGACTTGCCGGCGTCGGGGTGGCTGATGACCGCGAAGGTACGCCGGCGGCGCGCCTCGCGCGTCACGTCGGCGGCCAGCTTGTGGTCGGCCCGGTCCGCTGGGGTGCTCGGGAGTTCGGTGTCGGAGGAAGTCACAGTGCCCCGAGTCTAAGGTCCGCCCCCTCGATCCCGCGGGTCGAGCCCCTACCCGGCCGGGGTCTCCGGCTGCTCGTGGATCGGCTCGTCTGGCAGCCGCTTGATCCGCTTGCTGCGCTTGCGCCGGCTGGGGATCATCGAGCGCATCTCCTCGAGCTTGCCGAAGCACAGCAGCCGGTCGCCGGCCTCGAGGACATGTCGTCCGTTGGGGTTGGGGATCACGCTGGTGCCGCGCTGGAGCGTCAGCGCCGAGATGTCGCGCTCGCGCAGGCCGGAGTCGCCCAGCGACTTGCCGACGAGGTCCGAGGCGGACTGCACGAGGATCTCCGCGACGCCGTACCCGGTCGAGACCGTGAGCCGCTGCCGGACGTCGATCTCGGGGAAGGCGACCTGGTTGTCGATGAAG
>JBAVCA010000026.1:0-4699 GCA_049586475.1 Nocardioides sp. | reverse complement strand
CACCCCAAGCGGCTGGGTCCTGCCCCTCGTGACCAGCACCGCCGACCATGAGGGCTGGATCAGCCCGGCCTGGCGCTTCCGGCGCGGCCGCCTCGTCCTGGCGCCCGGCACCAGCTCGATCGGCCTGCGGCTGCCGTTGGACTCGGTGGCTTGGGAGGCCCCTGGTTTCGCAGGGGAGCCGTCGTACCTGCAGGGCGGGGAGCCCCTCGAGCCCCAGGTGCCCCTGGTGACGGTCGTCGACCCGGAGGGTGAGGCCACCACCGCGCTGGCGTTCGAAGCCCGTGGCGACGACCAGGGAGCGCACGTGCACGTCTTCCTGCCGCCGACCCAGGTCCTCGACGACTACGCCGACCTGCTCAAGCTGATCGAGGTCGCGGCGCGCAAGATCGGATGCCCGGTCGTGGTCGAGGGCTACGGCCCCCCGCCGGACCCGCGGCTGACCACGCTGGTCGTCACCCCCGACCCCGGTGTCATCGAGGTCAACGTCCAGCCGACGCAGAGCTGGGCAGAGCAGCGCGACCTGACCATCGACCTCTACGAAGGTGCGCGCCAGGTCCGCCTGACCACCGAGAAGTTCGACCTGGACGGCCTGCACACCGGCACCGGCGGCGGCAACCACATCACCCTCGGTGGACGCGAGCCGATCGACTCGCCACTGCTGCGACGACCGGACCTCCTCGTCAGCCTGATCACCTACTGGCAGCGCCACCCAAGCCTGAGCTACCTCTTCTCGGGGCGCTTCATCGGGCCGACGAGCCAGGCCCCGAGGTTCGACGAGGGGCGGCCGGAGGCGACGTACGAGATGGAGATCGCCTTCGCCGAGATCGAGCGGCTCACCGCCGAGGACGGCGGGGACAGCCAGGCCGGGGAGGGTTCGCCGCCCTGGCTCGTCGACCGGGCGCTCCGCCACCTGCTCACCGACCTGACCGGCAACACCCACCGATCGGAGTTCTGCATCGACAAGATGTACAGCCCCGACTCCGCGCGCGGGCGGCTCGGACTGCTCGAGCTGCGGGGCTTCGAGATGCCACCGCATGCCCAGATGGCGCTGGTCCAGGCGCTCCTCGTCCGCAGCCTGGTCGCGATGTTCTGGGAGCAGCCGCTACGCGCGCCGCTGGTGCGGTGGGGGACCCGGCTCCACGAGGACCCGCTGCTCCCGCAGGGTGCGATCAGCGACATCAACGCGGTGGTCGCCGACCTCCGCGCCTTCGGGATCGACTTCGAGGAGGAGTGGCTGGCGCCCTTTACCGAGTTCCGCTTCCCACGGATCGGGATGGCCCGGGTAGGACCGGTCACCCTGGAGCTGCGCCAGGCGATCGAGCCGTGGCACGTCCTGGGCGAGGAGGCCACGGGATCGGGCACTGCCCGCTACGTCGACAGCAGCGTGGAGAAGGTCCAGGTCTCGGTTTCAGGGTTCGACGAGCACCGACACCTGGTGACGTGTCAGGGTGTCCCCGTGCCCCTGACCCTCACCCCGACGGGTGATCACTACGCCGGTGTGCGGTTCCGCGCCTGGCAGCCCTGGTCGGCTCTGCACCCCTCGATCGAGGTGCAGGCTCCGCTGCGCTTCGACGTCGTCGACACCGTCTCGGGAGTCAGCCTCGGTGGCGTCACATACCACGTCGTCCACCCCGGGGGCCGTTCCTACGACTTCCCGCCGGTCAACGCCAAGGAAGCCGAGTCGCGACGCGCCAGCCGCTTCCAGCAGCACGGACACACCGCAGGTCGCCTTGACGTCGGCGCGCTGCGCGAGGCTGCCCGACGTGCCCGCAGTGATGAGTACCCGCACACGCTCGACCTGCGCCGCGTCCCAACCGCCAATGGTCACCTGCGCGCCGGTCCGCCCGGGGAGGACCCTGACACGTGAGCCTGCTCCGTGACTACGCGGCCGGAGTCACCCAGCCGACGCTAGGCGGTGACGTCGCCCGCTTCGACGAGGTCGTCGGGGTCGACGGTGCGCTGCGGACCCCGTGGAAGGGGCTCGCCGAGGTCGCCGTCGACCTGACCAGCGACGACCTCCGGCGCGTCGACCACGACATCACGCGCGCGCTCTCCGACGACGGCGTGACCTATGGACCACCCGGTGAGAGGCAAGGCCCCTGGCGGCTCGACCCGATGCCACTCATCCTCGACGCGGCTTCGTGGACGCCGCTCGAGGTAGGGCTCGCGCAGCGTGCAGAGCTCCTCAACGCGATCCTCGCCGACCTGTAAGGCGAGCAGCGCCTGCTCCGCGACGGGTTGCTGCCCCCGGCCCTCGTGCTCGGTCACCCCGGGTTCCTGCGCGCCGTGGCGCGCGGCTCGATCGTCGACCCACGTCCCCTGGTGCTGGCCGCGACCGACCTCGGTCGTGACGAGCAGGGCGAGTGGCGAGTGCTCGCCGATCGCACCCAGGCTCCCTCGGGCCTCGGGTACGCCATGGAGAATCGGCGCATCCTGTCGCGGGTGATGCCGGAGCTGTATCGAGCGGCCGGGCTGCACCGGATGGAGCCGTTCTTCTCAGCGCTGCGATCCGCGCTGCTGCAAGCAGCCGCCGGAGATCTCGCCGATCCTCGGGTCGTCGTGCTTTCGCCGGGCTCGGGCTCCGAGACGGCTTACGACCAGGCGTTCATCGCCTCCGCGCTCGGCTTCCCGCTCGTGCAGGGCAATGACCTGGTCGTGCGCAATGGCTGGGTGCAGATGCGTGTCTTCGGACGCCTCGAGCGGGTCGACGTGATCCTGCGGCGTGTCGACTCGCCCTGGACCGATCCGCTCGAGCTGCGCGGCGACTCCCAGCTCGGTGTTGCCGGCCTGGTCGAGGCCGCCCGCCGGGGACGGGTGAAGATCGTGAACGGCCTGGGCGCGGGCGTCTTGGAGAATCCGGCGCTCCTGCCCTACATGCCGGCGTTGTGCGAGGCGCTGCTGGAGGAGCCGCTGCGCCTGGGCTCGGTGCCCACGTGGTGGTGTGGCGAACCCGACTCCCTGGAGCACGTGCTCGACCGGCTCGACGAGCTCTCCGTGCGTCCGATCGATGCTCCGGCCGCACCTTTGGCCGAGCTCTCCCGCGACGACCTCATCCGGCTGGTCGTCGCCGAGCCCCACCGTTACGTCGGTCAGGAGCGGCTCGCGCTCTCCCAGGCGCCTACCTGGCAGTCGAGGAGGTACGGCGTGGGGGAGGCGAGCCCGCGACCGGTGATGTTGCGTACCTTCACGCTGCGCTACGGCTCGGCCTACCGCACGCTCGTCGGAGGGTTGGTCAGCGTCGTCGAGGACGGCACCCCGTCGGGCAGCAAGGACCTGTGGGTGCTCAAGGGCGACTCGGCCGACCCCGACCAGGGCCTGCCGGACGTCCTGCCGATCACCAGCGCGCGCTCCTCGACCGGCACCGTTCCGCGCATCCTGGAGGACATGCACTGGTTCGGCCGCTATGCCGAGCGGGTGGAGGACCTGCTGCGCCTGGTGATCGTGGCGCACGGCCTCGCCGAGGACTTCCAGGCCCGCCCGCGCTCGACCGGGGGTGCAGGGCTCGAGGTGATGATGGGCGCCGTCCGCCGCCTGTGCGGGCGTCGGCACGACGACCTCGACCTCGAGTTCCGCTCGGTGCTGCTCGACGAGACCCGGTCCGGGTCGATCGGCCACGGTGTCGCTGGGTTGCGAGAAGCACTGGCGGGGGTGCGCGACCAGCTCTCCCTCGACGTGTGGCGCACTTTCGGCACCACCGACCGAGCGCGTCGGTCGCTCGAGGCGAGCAGCCACAGCCAGCAGATCACCGAGTCGGCCGGCCGGATGCTGACCGGCATCTTGTCCCTGCACGGCGTGACCGCAAGCATGATCCGGGACGAGGGCTGGCACATGGTCGCCGTGGGCCGCGCCCTGGAGCGCGCGCTCCAGCTGTGCCACCTGCTGGCCGCGACCGCGACGGTGCGACGCGGCATCGACGTCGACCGCGCGGTGCTCAACGCCGTCTTGAGCGCAGCCGAGAGCTCGGTGACCCATCGCCGCCGTTACCGGGGCTACGTACGACCCGGTGGGGTGCTCGAGCTGTTGCTGGAGGACGCCCAGAACCCGCGCTCGCTGGCCTTTGCTCTCGACGACCTTGCCACCCACCTGGCTGCGCTGCCGGCCTCGACGGGGTCCAGTCGGCCCGAACGGCTGGTCACCGACCTCCAGGAAGCCCTGGCCGAGACCGACATCGCCACCTTGGTGGCGATCGGAGGCGTGCGACGTCCCAACCTCGAGGCTTACCTCGAGCAGACCATCGCGCAGCTGGAGCGCCTCGGTGAGGCGATCGTCGAGCTGCATCACACCAGTGGCCCAGCGCCCCGGCTGTTCGCCGGGCTGCCCCTGGTCGACTCGTTCACCCCGCCGGCTGGTACCGCGGCGGGAGCCCCCACCGCGACCACCGGCGAGACCGCCGTCCGAGCCCTGCCGTGAGCGGGCCGCCGTGAGGTACGCCGTGCGACACACCACGACCTACACCTATGACGACGCGGTCAGCGACAGTCTCGGGGTGGCTTACCTGGTGCCGCGAGCGCTGCCCTGGCAGCAGGTGCCCTCGCACCGGGTCACGGTGACGCCGACACCCGCCGACCTCACCTCCGACGTCGACTACTACGGCAACCGGGTCACCTACTTCCAGGTGAGCGAGCCACACCGCGAGCTCTGCGTCGAAGGCACCAGCGAGGTCGAGTCGTTGACGCCGGTGCACTCCGACGAAGCGCTG
>JBAVCA010000025.1:0-12683 GCA_049586475.1 Nocardioides sp. | reverse complement strand
TCTCCAGGGTGTGGCTCACGTCGACGAAGCCGTGCTCCTCGGAGACCTTGCGGGCCCAGCGTTCCACCGCGGGCCCCTCCACCTCGACGGTGGCGCCACAGGACCG
The DNA here is from genome assembly GCA_049586475.1 of Nocardioides sp. Taxonomy (GTDB): domain Bacteria; phylum Actinomycetota; class Actinomycetes; order Propionibacteriales; family Nocardioidaceae; genus Nocardioides. The sequence continues at coordinate 12,577 of JBAVCA010000025.1, read as the reverse complement.
GCAGACGAGGTGGTGGTGGTGGTGGCTCGAGCAACGCCGGTAGGTCAGCTCACCGTCCTCGGCGCGAAGCAGGTCGACCGCCTCGGCATCGACCAGAAGTTGCAACGTGCGGTAGACGGTGGCCAGGCCGACCTGGGCCTCACGCGACTCGAGCAGCGCATGGATCTCCTGGGCGGATCGGAATCCGTCGACGGAGCCCAGCGCCTCGATGACAGCAGTGCGTTGACGGGTAGGCCGTAGGGGGTTGCTCGTCTCAGTGTTCGTCATAGTGCCTCCCGTGCGGCGCATGGCGGTGCCCGTCGTGGACGTAGTCGAGGTGGTCGTCGTGCGGCACGGCCCGATGACCGCAACCGGGCCCGTGGGCGTGCTCGTGCTCGCTCACGTCGTGGCCGTCGGGATGCTCGTCGGCGAAGGGAGCGCGGAGACGGGCCCGGTGGCGCAGCCAGGCACCGATGGGCCAGGTCACCACGAAACCTGCCAACGAGAGCAGCACGATCGTCGGCCCGGGCGCCACCGTTGCTCGGTAGGAGGCGAACGCCGAGATGACCAGACCGCCCACCGAGGCGATGCTGCCCAGCAGCATGGCGATGCCCAAGGTCGTGCGGAAGGACCGAGTGAGCTGCTGGGAGGTCGCGACGGGCACCACCATCAGTGCCGAGACGAGGAGAAGCCCTACCGTGCGCATCGCCACCGTGACGGTGACGGCAGCCAGCACCGCCACGAGCAGGTTGTAGAAGCGCACCCGCAGACCCGCCACCCTGGCGAAATCCGCGTCTTGTGCTACCGCGAAGAGCTGTGGCGACAGTCCGACGCCCACGACGATCACCAGCGCCGCGAGGACGATGGTGACGACCACGTCACCCTCTGAGATGGTCGTGATCGAACCGAAGAGATACTGGTTCAGCCGGGCTGCACCCTCGCCACCGAGGCCGGTCAGGAGCACGCCACCAGCGAGCCCCCCGTAGAAGAGGAGGGCCAGCGCGACGTCGCCGTTGGTGCTCCCGCGCTCTCGCACGATCTCGATCGCCACGGCGCCGAGGATGGCGACCAGCACGGCGGTCCACGTCGGGGAGAAGCCGGTGAGCAGGCCCAGCGCCACTCCGGTGACAGCGACGTGACCGATGCCGTCGCCCATCAGGGCGAGACGCCGCTGAACGAGGTAGGTGCCGATCGCGGGCGCGGCCAGGCCCGTGAAGACTGCTGCCAACAGTGCTCGCTGCATGAACTCTGCGCTGAGGAGCTCGATCGGACTCATGGTCGCTCCAAGGGAGAGCGGACCCTCGGTGCGTGGTCGCGCCCAAGGTCCGGGTGGTCATGGTGGTGATGGTTGTGCGTCTCGCCGAGCCAGGGCTCGTGCACGGCGTGGTCGGGGATCGGGTCCCCGTCGTAGGCGATCCGCCCGTCGCGCATCACGACCGATCGGTCGACCAGGGCCGCGAGCGGTCCCAGCTCATGAGCCACCAGCACGATCGTCGATCCGCGTTGCTTGAGGGCAGCCAGGGCATCGGTCAGCGTCTGCTGGTTGGGCAGGTCCACACCGGCGGTGGGCTCGTCGAGGAAGAACAGCTCCGGGTCGCCGGCCAGGGCGCGGGCGATGAGCACGCGCTGCTGCTGTCCTCCGGACAGGCTGCCCACTCCGTCCCGGGCGCGCTCGGTGAGCCCGACGAGCTCGATGGCGTCGTCGATCGCCAAACGATCTGCTTTGCGCAGCGGACGGAGGAGCCGTCGGCGGGTCAGTCGGCCCGAGGAGACGACCTCCCACACCGAGGCGGGTACCCCGGACCCGGCACCGCTGCGCTGGGGGACGAAGCCGATGCGGTGCCATTCGTCGAAGTGGTCGAACGGAGTGCCGAAGAGGGTGAGCTCGCCCCGGCTGAGGGGGCGCAGCCCGGTCAGGGCACGCACGAGGGTCGACTTTCCGGAGCCGTTGGCCCCCATGAGAGCGAGGAACTCGCCCTGGTGCACGCTCAGGTCGATCCCGCGCAGGACCGGTCGGCCGCCGATCGCGACGGCGCCGTCGACGAGCTGGATCGGTGTCGGGTGCTTGCTCACGAGCATGCGTTGGCCTCCCGTAGGGCGGTGAGGTTCTGCTCCATGAGGGACACGTAGTCCTCGTCCGACGTCTCCTCGGAGAGTCCCTCGACAGGGTCGAGCACGGCCGTCCGGATCCCCATGTCCTGAGCCAGCGTCTGGGTGAGTCGCGGGCTCACGAGGCGCTCGCTGAACACCGTGGTGATGCCGTCGGAGCGGATCAGCTCCTGGAGCGCACCGAGATCGGCCGGCGTCGGCTCTGCCTCGGGGGAGAGGCCGGCCACCGGAGCGATCTCCAGGCCGTAGCGGGCGAGGTAGCCGAATGCGTCGTGTGAGACGACGATGGTGGTGCGGTCGCAGTCGGCGAGGCCGGTGGTGAACTGTTCGTCGAGGCGCTCGAGGTCGCGCCGCAGCTCGTCGGCATTGGCGAGGTACTCCTCGGCGTTCGGCGGGTCGATCTCGACGAGCGAGGCGGCAATTGCCTCTCCCAGGGTGGCCATCCGCAGCGGGTCGAGCCAGAAGTGCGGGTCAAGGCCGCCCTCGTGACCGTGGTCCTCGTGCGAGCCCTCGGTCTCTTGCTCGTCATGTGCGTCGTCGGCGAAAGGTTGCAGGTCGACCTCGGCAGCAGCGTCCACGACGTCGCCGCCGGCGTTCTGCTCGATGGCGTCATCGATCGCCGCCTGGAAGCCCGCCTCGTAGACCACGAGGTCGGCCAGCGCGATGTCGGCGGTCTCCCGGACCGTGAGCTCCAGGTCGTGCGGCTCCTTGCCGGGCGTGGTCAGTGCGCTGACCTGTCCGTACGGGCCGAGCACCCGGGACGCGACGTACTCCAGGGGATAGAACGCGGCGGCGACCTGAACGCCGCTCGCCTCGGAGTCGCTGACGGCCGAGCAGCCGCTCGCCATCAGCACCAGGCCGCTCAGGGTCGCCAAGGACATTCTCTTCATGAGAATCATTCTCAATCGAACCGAGAACCGTTGTCAAATGAGCGGCAGGCTACGACGCGGTGGGCGGCGCAAGGCCGCTGCCGGACGCGTTGAGACCGACGCGGTTGGCGGCGATATCCCAGTGCTGGGACACGCCGAGCCACGCGCGGTGACCCGAGGTGATTCAGGATGGGCACCATGAGCCCTCTGATCAGCGCCGCAGACCTCCGGACACTCCTCGCTGGGCGAGTGCAGGTGAGCGTGCTCGACGTTCGGTACCGGCTCGGCGCCCCAGCCGGACCTGCGGAGTACGCCATCGGGCACATTCCGTCGGCGGTGTACGTCGATCTCGACACCGATCTCGCGGCGCCCCCGGGTGGCGCGGCCGGAGGTAGGCACCCGTTGCCGATGCCCGACGACTTCGCGGCCGCCATGCGTCGGTGCGGGGTGCGAGCAGACCGGCCCGTGGTGGTCTACGACGACTGGCAGGGGCTGGCCGCCGGCCGGTGCTGGTGGTTGCTGCGCCATCACGGACACCGAGACGTCCGGGTGCTCGACGGAGGCTATTCCGCCTGGCTGGCGCTCGGCGGCGCCACCGAGACCGAGGCTCCTGCACCGCGGGCTGGAGATTTCGTGGCGTCGTCGAGCCCGGACGTCTCCGCCGTCGCGAGCGAGGACGTCCCGGACGTGGAGGTACTGCTCGATGCACGGGCGTCGACCCGGTTCCGGGGCGAGGAGGAGCCGCTGGACGCGGTGGCCGGGCACATCCCCGGTGCCCACAACGTCCCCACGTCGAGCAACCTGACCGAGGACGGATACTTCCGGACGGTTGCCGAGCTGCGCGAGGTCTACGCGGGCGTCGGCGCCGTGCCGGGCGCTGACGTGGCGGTGTACTGCGGCTCCGGAGTGACTGCTGTGCACGACATCATCGCGTTGGAGCTGATCGGCGTTCGCGCTCGGTTGTACCCAGGCAGCTGGAGTGAGTGGAGCGCCCGAATGATCAGCGCAGACCCGCCGGGTCCGTGATCACCAGTGGATGCCCTTGAAGACCTTGGCGAGCATGATCTGCTCGTTCTCGCGCATGCCGCCGGCGGAGGCCTCGCCCTTGGCTGCAGCCGAGTCCGGGAAGACGTGGTAGGCGATGTTGAGCAATCGGAACGCCAGCTTGGGAGCGACGGTGTGGGCGATGGCGCCGACGTTGCCGAGCAACGTGTTGATCTCGTGAGGGCGGTCCACCAGGGCGGTGATGACGATGTCAGCAGCCTGGGCGGGGGAGATGGTGGGGAACTTGTCGTAGATCTTCGTGGGGGCGATCATCGGCGTCCGCACCAGCGGCATGTGGATGCTGGTGAAGGTGATCCCGTTGCCCACGACCTCGGAGGCCACCACGTTGCTCCATGAGTCGAGGGCGGCCTTCGAGGCGACGTAGGCCGAGAAGCGTGGCGGGTTGGTCTGCACCCCGATCGAGGAGATGTTGACGATGTGGCCGGCTTTCTGTGCCTGCATCGCGGGCATCAGTCCCATGATCAGTCGGATGGCTCCGAAGTAGTTGAGCTGCATCGTGCGCTCGAAGTCGTGGAACCGCTCGGTGGAGAGTCGAAGGGAGCGGCGGATCGAGCGACCGGCGTTGTTGATGACGAAGTCGACCGTCGGCAGCTCGCTGGTGATCTGCTCGCAGAGTCGATCGATCGCTTCCAGGTCGGACAGGTCGCACGGGAACACATGGGCGGTGCCGCCGCGCATCTCGATCAGCGACCGGGTCTCCTCGAGCTTGTCCTTGCCACGAGCGACCAGCACCGGGATACCGCCGGCCTGGGCGACCTTGAGCGCGGTGACCTGGCCGATGCCCGAGGAAGCGCCGGTGATGACTACGTGCTTGCCCGCCAGCGCGGAACGGACCTTGGAGTCCTGGCCCGTGGTCTGGTCGAGGTTCTCCTCCCAGTAGCCCCACAGAGTGCGGACATAGCTCTCCAGGTCGGGCACCGCGATGCCTGATCCGGCCAGCGCCTGCTCGGTGCGGCGGGAGTCGAACACGGCGGTGAAGCCCGTGTGGGCCAGCACCTCGGCAGGGATCCCCGCACGGCCGATCGTCTGGTCGAGAACCGCCTGGACGGCCTTGTTCTTGACCAGCGTGTTGACCACGGCGCCGGGACGCAGTGGTCTTGGCACCAGGGCGGTCACCTTGGCCAGCGTCCGATCGATGGGGGTGGCGAACTGGGGGGCGCCCGCGGCCTTGCAGAAGGCGTTGATCATCTCCACGGTGGACTGCGGCTCGGGGTTGACCAGGTGGAACGTCTCCCCGTCGTGGCCCGGGAGGTGCGCCAGATGGTCCATCGCCTTGGTGACGTAGTCGACCGGGACGACGTTGGTGTCGCCCAGGTCGATCCCGGCCAGGGGAAGCCAGGCCGGGAGCCGGTCGCGCATCGCCTTCATCAGCGGGAAGAAGTAATAGGGACCGTCGATCTTGTCCATCGCCCCGCTCTGCGAGTGCCCGACCACGATCGCGGGGCGGTAGACCCGCCAGGCGAGGCCGAGCTCCGGCGCCTCCTCGCGCACGATCTTCTCCGACTCGTACTTCGTGCGGTGGTAGGGCGATGGCAGGTGCTGGCCCTCGTCGAACATCGTCTCGTCGAAGGAGCCGCGAAACTCGCCCGCAGCAGCCACTGACGACGTCTGGTGGAAGCACCCGGCCTGGAGAGCACCGGCCAGCTCCACGGCGTGACGCGTGCCTCCGACGTTCATCGTCTCGTTGGTGGCGTCGTCGGCCGTCATGTCGTAGATCGCGGCAAGGTGGAAGAAGTGGTCGATCGTGCCGATGTGCTCGCTCACCCAGTCCGGATCGACACCGAGACCGGGAGCAGACAGATCGCCCACCACCGCCACGATGCGATCTGAGCCCCAGCGCTTCATCAGGGCCTCGAGCCGTGACATCGACCCGGCCCGGCAGAGCAGGTAGATCTCACCGTCGCGGTGGTCGAGGAGCTCCTGGACGAGGTGACGACCGAGGAACCCTGTGGCGCCGGTCACGAAGTACGACATGTGCGCAGACTACTGGTTGGTAGACCCTCTGGTCACTGGTCGCCTTGGCCGAACATGATCTCGTCCCAGCTGGGCACGGAGGCCCGGCCCTTCTTCTTCTGGACCGGGCGCCGCGGAGAAAGCGGTTCCTCCACCGGTGGCGCTACCTCGTCCTCCGGCGTAGCGGATGGCTCGTCACCAGACTCCTCGACTGCCTCGTCCGGAGAGTCGGCAAAGAACGCCTCGAGCGGAAGCGCCTCTTCCATCTGTGCCTCGGCCGCTGGTACCGCAGGGAAGCCGGCGGTGTCCGTCTCAGCGTCGCTCGGCGCCTCGACGGCGGGCTCGGTGACAAGCTCGATCGCGTCGTCGCCGAGCGGTAACTCGTCACCGGGCACGGTGCTCAGCCGACGCTCGCGCACGCCTTGGAGGTCATCACGTGCGGGGGACGGGCTGGCCACTGACTCGCCGACCAACCACCTCGCATCGTCGTTCTCGAGGACGACGTAGTTGCCGGGTGTGTCGAAGGTGAACTGCGCGGAGCCGCTGCGACTGCTCATCTCGTAGTCGGCAACGAGCGCCCAGCGACCATCGTCGCGACGCCACGCATCCCACGACACCAGATCGGGGTCCACGTTGCAGGCGCGCAGATGCGCGGTGACCGCGTCACCGAGGGTGCGCGAGGTGCTGGGGGACTCACCGACCGGTCGGCGCAGGTTCGAGCGCTGGGCACGCTGTGCCACGTGCTCGCGCTCCGCGAGGACGGGACCGGCGAAGGCCATGATCCTCTCGACGCTTGTCTGCGCGGCTTCCGCCACAGCTTCGGCCGTCTCGCCGGCACGGATCCGGGCTTGGATGTCGCGGGGACGAAGAGTGCTGTCCATCGTGGTCTCCACCTTGCCGATGCGATGTGCGTCGCCGCGGAGCGCAGCGCGCAAGCCGGGGGTGATGCCGAGCAGGAACTGAGCCCCGGCATCGTCCGTCAGGAGCAGGGTTGCTCCGTCGCGGCTGACACCGCTGAGGGAGAGTGGCGCCGGCGCTCCCGGGACAGGGGCTGCTGGCGAACCGACAGCCGGTGCGCTGACCGTGCTGCTTGCCTCGGGCCCTGTCATGGGAGTGGTCTGCCTTCTCATCTATGCGGGATCGCGCCCAACCTTTGTATCAACCGACCCTACGCCAGCAAGAGTGCTCGGGCTCGACACCGCGCCCAAGGCGGCAACTTCGCGTGTGTCAATTCGATCAGCTCGGACTCGGGTGGCCAGCGCGGCCAGCAGTGCCAGTGCGCCACCGGTGACCGAGACCAGGTAGGCCGTTGAGGCACCCTGCGCATCGACCACGAGCCCGGCCGCTGCGGCGCCCGGCGCTACCCCCGCTACCAAACCCGTTTGGAGGAAGGCGAGACCCTCGGTGAGACGAGCCGGCGGGACCGTGGCCTCGGCCAGAGAGAGGGCGGCGATGAGAGTGGGGGCGATGGCGAAGCCGGCGACGAACAGCACGGCCCCCATCACCCACATCGACTCGATCAGCACCAGCGGGACCATGGTCACCGCCATGGCCGCAGCGCCCAGTCGCAGTCGGAGCAGCAGCGTGCGGCGCCAGACGACCGCACCCGTGATGGCGCCGGCGATGAGGCTCCCGGCGGCCCACACCGCCAGCAACACCCCGGCGAAGCTCTTGGCGCTCTGCTCCTCGCTGAAGGCGACCGTCGTGACCTCCGCTGCCCCGAAGAGACATCCCAGCGCCAGGCAGACCATGCTGAGGGGCAGGACCGTGCCCCACGGCATCTGTGGGCGCTCACGGCGATCGACAACGCGCGGGTGGGGAGGCGGTTCGGTGCTCCGCTGTCCGCTCAGGAACAGCGTCCCGAGCACTCCGGAAGCCAAGGCTGCGCTCAGCCCGGCGACGGGGTGGACGGCGCTGGCGAGCAGGGTCACGATGATCGGACCGAGCATGAAGACGGACTCGTCGGCGACCGCCTCGAGGGCGAAGGCGGTCTGGCGCTGGCCCGAGTCGTCGAGCACGTAGGCCCACCGCGCGCGCACGCAGCTGCCCACGGCCGGGAGCGCCGCTCCGGTGAGTGCCGCGAGCGCGAGGGTGAGGCCCAGAGGCCACTCCTGCTCGACCGACCACATCAGTCCGCCTAGCGCGAGGCCCCAGATCGTGATCGCGATCGGTAGCACGCGCGACTGGCCGAAGCGGTCGGTCCATCGTGCCTGGAGGATGGCGAAGAAGGCGTTCGCCAGCAGGGTGAGGGCTGCGACCGCGCCGGCGAGTCCGTAGGAGTCGGACTGCGCCTCGACGAGGAACACGATCCCGAGCCCGACCATCGAGATCGGAAGTCGCGCCACGAGACCGGTGGCGCTGAAGAGCGCCGTTCCGGGGAGGCGGAGGATCCCGCGATACGGCGCCAGCACTGCGCCATTTTAGGGTCCACACCCTGCGCAACCTGCAATCGCCGACCGCACGCGTGCGCGCGTGCCCCGCAGGCCGCTCAGGAAACCGCTCAGAAGGCCACTCAGAAGGCCACTCAGAAGGGTGGCACCGGGCTCCCTACGATGAACAGGTGACGCATCCTTACGACGCCCTGTTGCTGGTCTCCTTCGGCGGACCCGAGAAGCCCGAGGACGTGGTGCCGTTCTTGGAGAACGTCACGCGTGGGCGCGCCATCCCGCGAGAGCGTCTCGAGCAGGTGGGTGAGCACTACTTCCTCTTCGGGGGGCGGTCGCCGATCAACGATCAGAACCGCATGTTCGTGGAGGCCCTGGAGGCAGATTTCACCGAGCAGGGCATCGAGGTGCCGATCTACTGGGGCAATCGGAACTGGGACCCCTTCCTGCGCGACACGATTGCTCAGATGGCCGCCGACGGAGTGACGCGCGCTGCCTGCTTCGTGACCAGCGCCTACTCATCCTGGTCGAGCTGCCGGCAGTACCGCGAGAACCTGTTCGACGCTGTGGACGGCATCGACCATGCCCCGCAACTGGACAAGCTGCGCCACTACTTCAACCACCCCGGCTTCCTCGAGCCGGTCGTCGACGCGACGCTGGCCGCTCTGGCCGACCTGCCGGACGGGCTGGGGGAGTCAGCCAGGATCGTCTTCGTCACCCACTCGATCCCCACGGCGATGAACGACGGCAGCGGGCCGCCCGAGCTCGGGGGCGGCGCCTACGTGGCCCAGCACCGCAGCGCTGCCCAGGTGGTCGTCGACCGGGTCGCCGAGCAGACCGGGAACCGGCTCGAGCACGACCTCGTCTTCTGCTCTCGCTCCGGGTCTCCCCAAGTCCCCTGGCTGGAGCCCGACGTCAACGACCACCTGGAGTCTCTTGCCGACCCCGACTCAGACTCCGCTCAGAGCGCTGCCGCCGTGGTCCTGGTCCCGATCGGGTTCGTCTCCGACCACATGGAGGTCATCTACGACCTCGACACTGAAGCGCTGGCCACCGCTGAGCGGCTCGGGCTGCCTGCCCGGCGTGCAGGCACCCCGGGCGTCGATCCACGCTTCGTCGCGTTGGTGCGCGACCTGTTCACCGAACGTGCCGCCATCGAGTCCGGGCGTGACGTTGCGCCGGTTGCGGTCGGCAGCATCGGCCCGATGTGGAACCAGTGCCCTGTCGGCTGCTGCGCCAACCCGCGCGGAGAACGCCCGGCCCTGTGCGGCGAGGAGGCGTGACCGACGTCGCACGCTCTCTGGCCGGGGTCGCCCTGGAGGTCGCTCGCCAAGCGGCCGAGCTGGTCCGCGGGAGGGCTGCAGGCGATGTCGCGGTCGCGGCGACGAAGACCAGTCCCATCGATGTGGTCACCGAGGCCGATCGCGCCTGCGAGGCGTTGATTCGCGAGCTCATCGGCGTCCGGCGGCCCCACGACGCCTTCCTCGGGGAGGAAGGCGACGACGTGATCGGCACCAGCGGGGTCCGGTGGATCGTCGACCCCATCGATGGCACGGTGAACTTTCTCTACGGCATCCCGCAGTACGCGGTCTCGATCGCCGCCGAGGTTGATGGTGAGGTGGTGGTGGGAGTCGTCATCGATGTCGCGAAGCGCGTCGAGTACGTCGCGCGACTGGACGCGAACGGCGACCTGGAGGCCCGGCGCGACGGCCAGCCGATCGCGGTGCGTCAGCCGGCACCACTCGCTGAGCGGTTGATCGGGACCGGATTCTCCTACCTCACTGAGACGAAGGTGCACCAGGCTGCCGCGGTGGGACGCCTGCTGCCGCGCGTTCGCGACATCCGACGGCTCGGCTCCTGCGCCCTCGACCTGTGCCACGTGGCCGAGGGGCTGCTCGACGGCTACGTCGAGGAGGGGGTCCACCTCTGGGACTACGCCGCGGGCGGACTGATCGCGCGAGCCGCCGGCGCGAGCGTCGAGGTGGGCGTCGGCGCCGGTGGCGGGACGCTCCTGTTGTGCGCACCCTCGCACGGCGTGCAGGACCTGCGCGCAGCGAGCGTCGAGGCCGGGTTCTGGGGGGAATAGCGCGGACCGCAAGGAGGTTGTCTCAGTCCTGCCTGCCGGGTGTTCCGCTTTCCGGGCGTTTCGTGCACTATGTGGCGCGCCGCACCGGCTGAACGCAGGGTCCAGACAGGTGAGAGAGGAGTGAGCGACGCATGGCGACCGACTACGACGCACCGCGCAAGAACGAGGAAGAACAGTCCGAGCAGAGCCTCGAAGAGCTCAAGTCGCGTCGCAACGACAAGAACTCGGGCAAGGTCGACGAGGACGAGACCGAAGCCGCCGAGAACTTCGAGCTCCCAGGAGCCGACCTGTCCCACGAGGAGCTGGCCGTCGAGGTCAAGCCCAAGCAGGAGGACGAGTTCACCTGCATGAGCTGCTTCCTCGTGCACCACCGCAGCCAGCTCGCCGACGAGAAGAAGATGATCTGTCGCGACTGCGACTGATCAGGACCGGCCGCAACCGGCCTGACCGAGGTCAGCGCTGCGGGACGTCCCGTGCGAGCCCGGGGGGCAGCTTGCCGGTCGACTTCACGTAGTAGCCGGCAGCCTTTCGCTGCGCAAGCATCCGTGCCAGCGCCACGAACGTGCCACTCGCAGCCGCCCACATGACCGCCTCGCGCATCTGGACGTCCGGGTCGGCCGGGTTGGCCGGCGGGATCTTGCCGGTTGCCGCCTTCCAAGAAGCGTTCAGGCCCTTCTTGGTGATCATGGCCGCACCGAGCGAGGCGACCAGTGAGAACACTGACCAGACCTTCGAGCTGTCGGCGACGTCGCGGGTGTCCAGCGCGAGCTCTGGAGTCTTTTTTCCCATGCTTCGACACTAGCCCTTCAGGCGGAGGATGCCCGGGTCAGGTCCCCGATAGCGGCGGCGAGCTGGTCGGGACGGCGCGTCGATATCAGCCAGTAGGGGGCAGGGTCCTCGGCGTCATCGATGCCCACCCGGACCGATCGCTTCAGGTAGGGCCGCAGCACCAGGAACGCTCGCGCGTCCACGTCCCTGCCGGCCGATCGTCGCGTCTGCTCCGGATCCAGCGCGGTCACCGCGCCCAGGTAGCGGGCCTCGATGTGGGCTCGTCCCACCCGGAGCACCCCGTCCTGCACCCGGACCTCGGCACCGCCGTAGCTCACGAAGAAGGCGCTGAGGAGTCCGAGGCACACCGCCGTGACGCTCCAGGCGACAACTCCCGGGATCGCCACGACCAGGGCCAGCCACAGGGTGGCGATGAGCATCGTGCCCTGCACCCACCAGCGCAGGGGGACGTGGAGCCGCTCGCGGAAGGCGGTGGTCGTGGTCACTGCCTCATTCTCCCACTTGGACCTTGCCATGACCTAGGGTCCCCCGCGTGACCGAGATTCCCGCTCCCGTCGACCTACCGGTTCAGGTCGTCCGCCTCGACCCGGACCTGCCGCTGCCGTCGTATGCGCGCGCGGGTGATGCCGGCGCCGACCTGATGACGACCGTCGACGTCGCCCTGGGCCCGGGGGAGCGCGCCTTGGTGCCCACCGGCATCGCCCTCGCGCTGCCGCCCGGACATGTCGCGCTCGTCCACCCACGATCGGGGCTGGCGGTGCGCCATGGATTGTCGATCGTCAACACTCCCGGCACCATCGACGCCGGCTATCGGGGCGAGATCCAGGTGCTGCTCGTCAACCACGACCCGGCAACCCCGATCCACCTCGAGCGCGGCGATCGGATCGCCCAGCTCGTCATCCAGCGCGTCGAGCGCGCAGTCTTCGTCGAAGTGGGCCGACTCCCCGACTCTGAGCGTGGCGACGGGGGCTACGGTTCTACTGGGGGATTCGGATCCGCGACCCCCGATCAGTCTGTCGAGGAGTGACGTTCGTGAAGTTCCGCCGCAAGTCAGCCACCGATTCGACGGAGGCCGAGTCGGGCGCTCTCGACACCACCCAGCCCCCGGTCCCGCCCCAGGGGCCCTTCGACGCCGAGGACCTGCCCGAGGGTGGCGTCGAGCGCGTCGACCTCGGGTCGCTGCTGATCGGCCCCGAAGAAGGCCGCGAGCTGCGCCTGCAGGTCGACGAGGCCTCGGGCACCGTCCAGTCGGTCATGCTCGCCGGCGCCGAGGGCGCTCTCGAGCTCCGCGCCTTCGCAGCACCCCGCAACGGCGATCTGTGGTCGGAGGTCCGACCTCAGAT